>JACIXM010000273.1 GCA_014360395.1 Actinotalea sp. | reverse complement strand
CAATGCCCATGGGTCCGGGCGGTGGGCCACGGTGCTCGGCAGGACGGCGAGCGCCGCCCCCAGGTACAGCAGCCCGGCGAGCAGGAACGGGCTGACGTCGCGCGCCAGCTGCGCGGCGAAGGGGGTCGAGGCACCGAACAGGAGGGCGGAGAGTCCGGCCCGGGCGACTCCCCTACGCATCGGTCTGCCCCGGTCGGGTCAGGGCCGGGGCCGTCCGGCGCGTCGTCGGCATGGGGACCAGTATCGGCCCGCCGACCGACGCGCCGGACGCGCGTCGCCCCGGGCGGCTCAGGCAGCGCCGACGAGAGCCTCCGCGCGGATGCCCTCCATCGCCCGGGTCCAGCGCAGGAGCTGGTCGAGCATGGGACCGACCGCGGCGGTCGGGGCCTGCGTCGGCGCGAAGGTCGAGAAGTTCTCGAAGTCGACGAACAGCGACAGCAGGACGCTGTTGCGCACGTGCGCCACCTGCATCTCGGACAGGACCCCGCGCAGGTGCTCGACGGCGCGGGCCCCGCCCGCGGAGCCGTAGGAGACGAACGCGGCGGCCTTGTCGTTGAGCTCGGTGTACAGGTAGTCGAGGGCGTTCTTGAGGGCGCCGGTGATGGAGTGGTTGTACTCGGAGACGACGAAGACGTAGCCGTCGAACTCCGCCATCCGGGCGGCCCACGCCTGCGCCACCGCCGACTGGCCGCCCGGCGCGAACGCCGGGGACGTGCCCTCGGCCCAGACAGGCAGGTCGAAGTCGGCGATGTCGACGATCTCGAACTGGGCGTCCTCGCGCTCGTCGGCGATCGACTTCACCCACCGGGCGACGTCGAGGCTCTGCCGTCCGGGGCGGATGCTGCCGGTCACGATGGCGATGCGGGTCATGGGTGCGTCCTTCTGCTCGTGCGGTGGGGGCGCCGTCGGCGCCGGACACAGGCATAACTAGATGAAGGTTCAACAACATTCCCGCGGGGGCGCGGTGTCGCGGACGCATGAGCGTGCGGACAGAGGGCGGACGCATCCCGTCGGGGGCGAACAGGATCCGCGAGGCACCGCCGCGAGGCCCACCCGCGAGGCACGAAGACGACAGAGGGCCGTCCCGCCTCGGCGGAACAGCCCTCTGACCTGCGACAACACTGTCGGGATGACAGGATTTGAACCTGCGACCCCTTGACCCCCAGTCAAGTGCGCTACCAAGCTGCGCCACATCCCGAACGGCTCGGTGAGCCGCGGATACTCTACCGCACCGGCGGCCCGTCGTCGGACCGTGGCGCGGGCCCGCCGCCCTGGTCCGTCGCGTCGCCGGCGGCCTCCCGGCGCGCCTCGGCGGCCTCGATCTGGCTCAGCTCCGCGACCACGAGGCCGAGGACGACGAGGTCGACGACGAGCCCGGTGGTCGCCGCCCACTCCTGGAGCCGGAACACGAACACCTGCGTCACCAGGAGGCTGACGAGGACCGCGCGCCGGAACAGCCGGTACGCCCGGGCGCGGTCGCGCCGCACCACGGCGAGCCCGAGGAGGGCGATCGCCGTCGACACCCCGGCACTGGCGACGAGCGCGACGAGCATCCAGCCCGGCACGTCCGTCCCACCGCGCCAGGCCAGCAGGCCCTGGAGCACGCTGCCGGCGGTCGCGAGCAGCAGCACGCCGACCGTCACCCAGGGCACCCACCGCGCCGTCACGAGCCGGCGGAAGCCGCCGACGACGAGCGCCGCGCTGCGGTCCACGACGTTCGGCAGCTCGGCGTGGTCCTCCTCGATCTCGTCCAGCAACCGACGGACCTGCTCCGTGCCGCGGAGGTCACCGGCGCGCTCGAGCAGGGCGTGCGCCTCGTCCCGCGCACGGGGGGTGAAGCCGCCGGTCAGGCCCGAGACCGCGTGGTCCGCGGCGCCCGCCAGGTACTCCTCGGGCCGGTGCGGGCGCCGTCCGTGCAGCGCCTCGCCGAGCAGGACGAGCGCGACCACCGTGAGGTAGATCAGCGCCGCCGTCGGCTCGTAGAAGTAGTCGTTGTCCGAGGTGACGAACTTGCCGACCTCGTCGATGAACAGCCCGAAGCCGATGCCGCCGACGAGCGCGCCCAGCGGTCGGACGACCGGTCCGGCGAAGGACAGCAGCAGCACGAAGGCCAGGGCCATGAGCAGCCCGCCCCACAGCACGTGGGCCACGTGCAGGCCGTCACCGCCGATCTGCGGGTAGCCGGTCGCCGCGAGGAAGGCCCGCGTGAGCAGCACCGTCGCGACGGTCGTGACGAGGAACGCGGCGAGGTGCCGCGACGCCGCCGGGTCCCGGGGCATGCCCCACCGCAGCAGCGTGGGCCGCTGCGCCACGCCCGACGGCGCGGTGCCGCCGGTCCACGCCCTCGAGGAGCCCGCGCTCACCGCTTGCGCTTCTCCCGCACGCGCACGGAGATCGAGATCGGCGTGCCCTCGAACCCGAACGTCTCGCGCAGGCGGCGCTCGACGAACCGGCGGTACCCGGCCTCGAGGAAACCCGTCGCGAAGATGACGAACCGCGGCGGGCGCGTGTCCGCCTGGGTGGCGAAGAGGATCCGCGGCTGCTTGCCGCCGCGCAGCGGGTGCGGGTGCGCCGCGACGAGCTCCCCGAGGAACGCGTTGAGGCGCCCCGTCGGGATGCGGGTGTCCCACGAGTCCAGCGCCCGCTCGATCGCCGGGACCAGGCGGTTCTTGTGCCACCCGGTCTGCGCGGACAGGTTGACGCGAGGTGCCCACTGGATCTGCACCAGGTCCTGCTCGATCTCCCGCTCGAGGAACGGCCGGCGGTCCTCGTCCATGAGGTCCCACTTGTTGTAGGCGATGACCAGCGCACGACCGGCGTCGATGACCTGCTGGATCACCCGGGTGTCCTGCTCGGTCATCGGGACGCTCGCGTCGACGAGGACGACGGCGACCTCCGCCTTCTCGATCGCGGCCTGCGTGCGCAACGAGGCGTAGAAGTCCGCCCCCTTCGTCTGGTGGACGCGGCGCCGGATGCCGGCGGTGTCGACGAACACCCACGGCTTGCCGCCGAGGGCGATGAGCTCGTCGACCGGGTCCCGCGTCGTCCCCGCCGTCGCGTCGACGACGACGCGCTCGGAGCCGGCCAGCTTGTTCAGCAGGCTCGACTTGCCCACGTTCGGCCGGCCGACGAGCGCCACGCGCCGCGGACCCTCCGGCCGGAGCACCCCGCCGAACTGCGCCGTCTCGGGCAGCTCGCGGACGGCGGCGTCGAGCAGGTCCCCCGTGCCGCGCCCGTGCAGGGCGGAGATGGGGTGCGGCTCCCCGAGGCCGAGGCTCCACAGCTCCGTGGCGTCGGACTCCTGCTTGGGCCCGTCGACCTTGTTGGCGGCGAGCACGACCGGCTTGCCGGCCTTGCGCAGCAGGCGGACGACCTTCTCGTCGGTCGCCGTGGCGCCGACCGTCGCGTCGACGACGAACAGCACGACGTCGGCCAGCTCGATCGCGACCTCCGCCTGCTCGGCGACGCGCGCCTCCATGCCCGCGACGTCGACCTCCCAGCCGCCGGTGTCCACCAGCGTGAAGTCGACGCCCGCCCATTCCGCCGGGTAGCTGACGCGGTCCCGGGTCACGCCCGGTGTGTCCTCGACGACGGCCTCCCGCCGCCCGAGGATCCGGTTGACCAGCGTCGACTTGCCCACGTTCGGGCGGCCCACCACGGCCAGGACCGGCAGCGGGCCGCGGGGGGCGCGCGTCGCGCCCTCCTCGCCCTCGTGGTCGAGCAGGGCGAGGTCCTCGCCCGACAGCTCGTAGTCCGTCAGGCCGGCGCGCAGGGACTGCGCCCGGGCCACGTCGTCCTCGGACTCCTCGGCCGCGCGCGCCGAGGTGGGCGCCGACGACGGCTCGTCCTCCTCGGCGTCCTCGCCGGCCAGACCCGCTGCCTCGCCGAGGTCCGTGGGCGCCTCGGTCAGCCCCGCCGCGTCGGCGAGCTCCTCGCGGCCGGGGCGGGTGTCGGCGTGCTGGACGGTGCGCGACGCGCCCTCGTGGACGCGCGGCTGCTCGGGTCGGGACTGGTCGGTCATGGCCTCATCCTCCCCTGCCGAGGCACGTCCCGACGAACCGGGCCGGTCGCCCGCCGGGCGGCCCGATCAGCCGGTGCCGAGCGGGGCGTCCTCCGGCAGCGGCACGCCGGTCCGCTCCACCGTGGCCCGGACGTGCTCGGCGAGGGCCACGCGCAGCACCTCGTGGGCGTCGGCCACGGCCTGGCGGCCGCTCGTGCCGGGCGCCCGCTGGAGCTGCACGGGCGGGGCGAAGGCGACGACGAGCCGGCGTCGCAGGCCGGGTACGTGGCCCACACCCTCCCCGGTCCAGCGGGTGCCGAGGACCGCCGTCGGCACCACCGGCGCACCGGAGGTCACCGCGAGCCAGGCCACGCCCGCCCGCGCGTCGGCCCCGTCCCCGCGGCCGCGCACGCCCTCGGGGAAGATGCCCACCGCTCCCCCGCGCCGCAGCACCCCCAGCCCCGCGGCGAGCGCGGGCCGTCCGCCGGTGCGGTCGACCGGGATCTGGCCCGCCGCCCGCAGGACGGCGCCGACCGGACCGCGGAACATCTCCTCCTTGACGAGGATGTGCGTGCCCCGCGGGACGACTCCGTGGACGAGCGGGCCGTCCACGAGACCGATGTGGTTGGCCGAGATGATGACCGGCCCGTCGAGCGGGACGTGCTCCGCTCCCAGCACCTCGGTGTCCCACACGACCCGCGCGAGGAAGCGCCCGACATGACGCGACCACCGGGGACCACGCTCCGACGGGACCGGCAGCCCGCCGGCCCCCGCACCCACGCCGCCCGCGCGAGTCATGGCAGCGCGCGCCCGCGGACCACGGTGAGCACGGCCTGCACCGTCTGGTCCAGGTCGAGGTCGGAGGAGTCGACGGTCACCACGCCGTCGGCCGCCGTGAGGAAGTCGACCACCGTGGAGTCCTGCGCGTCGCGGCGCACGACCTGGTCCCGCGTCGCGGCGACGCTGGCGCTGTCGGCACTGCCGTGCACCTCCAGGGCCCGGCGCGCCAGCCGAGCCTCCTCGCTGGCGGTGAGCAGGATGCGGACGTCGGCGTCGGGGGCGATGACGGTCGTGATGTCGCGGCCCTCGACGACGACGCCGCGCCCGCCGCTCCAGCCGGTCGCGGCGCGCTCGGCCTCGATGACCGCGCGCTGCCGGCGGCCGAGGTCGGCCCGGGCGTCGAGGTTCGTCGCCACCTCGCTGACACGCGAGGAGATGTCCGTGGTGCGGATCGCCACGGCGACGTCGGTGCCGCCGACCGCGAACGTCGGCCCCTGCGGGTCCAGCCCGACCTGCAGCGGCATCGCGCGGACGGCGGTGCTGACGGCGTCACCGTCGGCGAGGTCCACGCCCTGCTCGAGGCACCACCACGTGGCCGCCCGGTACATCGCGCCGGTGTCGAGGTAGGCCAGTCCGAGCGCCGCGGCGACGCGGCGGCACACGCTCGACTTGCCCGACCCGGAGGGCCCGTCGACGGCGACGACGAGCGGGGCGGCGCTCCGGCTGTCGGCTGCGGTCTCGGCGTCCGTCACCAGGTCTCCTCGGGGTGCTCGGTCGGTCGGGTCATCCGCCGGACGATCCTGCCAGGCGCCAGCCCCGCTCGGTCAGCGCCCGCTCGAGCGTGTCACGCAGCCCGCGCAGGACCGACAGCGAGGCCAGTCCGACCGGCTGGCTCGGGGCGTGCTCGAGCTGGAGCTCCTCGAGGTTGATGCCCGCGGCACCGACCTCCGCCAGGAGCCGCGCCAGCTCGCCCGGCCGGTCGGGCACGAGCACGGTCACGACGTCGTACGCCCGGCGGATCCCCCCGTGCTTGCCGGGCACACGGCTGACGCCCGCGTTGCCCGCCGCGATCGCCTCGGCCACGGTCCCCAGGGCGCCGGCGGTGACCGACTCGGCGTCCTGCGCGACGGCGGCGTGCCGCAGGGCGTCGAGCAGGCGGTCCAGGTCCGCGCGCAGGTGCTCCAGCACCGGGACGACCGCCTCGGCGTTCGCCGCGAGGATCGAGGTCCACAGCCCGGGGTCGCTCGCCGCGATCCGCGTGACGTCCCGCAGGCCCTGGCCCGCGAGCCCGAGCGCGGCGGGATCGGCCTCGGTGAGCCGTGCGGCCACGAGCGACGCGGCGATCTGCGGCACGTGCGAGACGAGCGCGACGGCGTCGTCGTGCGCGCGGGCGTCGAGCATGACGGGCGTCGCGCCGACGTCGGCGGCGAGGTCCCGCACCGCCAGCACCGCCTCCGGGCTCGACGCCCCCGAGCCGACCACGACCCACGGCCGGCCGGCGAAGAGGTCGGGCCGCGCGGCGGTCGGGCCCGTCCGCTCGGAGCCGGCCATCGGGTGGGAGCCGACGTAGCGCGAGAGGTCCGCGCCGGCGCGCTCGAGCTCGGCGAGGACGGCGCTCTTGACGCTGGCCACGTCTGTCACGACGGCCCCGGGGTGGGCGGTCAGCTCGGCGAGGACCACATCCGGGGTGACGTCCGGGGGCGCCGCGACGACGACGAGGCGCGGCGCGTCGTCGTCGGTGGCCACCCGCCCGGCCCCGACGTCACGGGCCAGGACGACCGTGGTCCGCGACGGGTCGTGCAGGACGACGTCGACGCCGTGGGCCCGCAGGGCCAGCCCGATGCTCGTGCCGAGCAGGCCGGTGCCGACGATCCGGACGGGTCCCCGCGTCGCCGCCGGCGTCGGCTCGGCCTGCGGCGCCGAGTGGCCGGGCACGCTCACTGCGCGAGGTCCTTGCGCAGGACCGTCGCGCCGTGCAGGTAGACGTGCCGGATCTGCGTCCGGGGCCGGTCCAGGTTGACGTGCGCCATGAGGCGCACGACCCGCGGCAGGGCCTCCGGCACGTCGATCTCGACCGCGCACATGAGCGGGACGTCGCCCATCCCCATCTCGCGGGCCGCCGCCGCCGGGAAGTCGCTGCGCAGGTCCGGGGTGCAGGTGAAGAGGATCGACACGAGGTCGTCGACCGACAGGTCGTTCGCGGCGAGCACCTCGCGGACCAGCTCCGCGGTGCGCTGGAAGAGGTGCTCCCGCTCGTCCCGGTCGAGCTGGGTCGCCCCTCGGATCGCGCGGACGGTCACGGTGCACCTCCTCCACGTCCCGCGGGTCTGCGGGACGGCGCGAGACTACCGGCCGGCGCCGGCGCGGACCCGGGCCGACCGGCCCGTGAGCGTCGTGCCGCCGACCCGCCGGCGGCGGCACGGCGCGACCTCAGAGGCCGACCTCGGCCATGAGGCGCCCCAGCTCCTCCCGCCCGAGCACGCGCGTGCGACCGGGCCGGAGGTCACCGAGTCGGACGGGGCCGATCTGGGTGCGCACGAGCCGGGTGACCGGGTGGCCGACCGCGTCGAACATCCGGCGCACGACGCGGTTGCGCCCCTCGTGGATGACGACCTCGACGAGGGTCGCCCCGGGCGTCGCGTCGACGACCCGGAAGGCGTCGACGACGACGGGGCCGTCCTCCAGCTCGACCCCCCGCCGCAGCCGGGCCCCGACGCCCGGCCGGACAGTGCCCTCCACCGTGGCCAGGTACGTCTTGAGCACGCCGTGCGTGGGGTGCGCGAGGCGGTTCGCGAGCTCCCCGTCGTTCGTGAGCAGCAGGAGCCCCTCGGTCTCCGCGTCGAGCCGGCCGACGTGGAACAGCCGCTCGGGCCGGTCGGCGACGAACGGCGCGAGGGAGGGCCTGCCCTGCGGGTCGTGCATGGTCGACACGACGCCCGCCGGCTTGTTCAGCGCGACGGTGACCAGCGACGTGTCCAGCTGCAGCCGCATCCCGTCCACGTGGATCGTCGCGCTGCGCGGGTCCACCCGGACGCCCAGCTCGCGCACCACGACGCCGTCCACGGTGACCCGGCCCTGCGCGATCAGCTCCTCGCACCGCCGCCGCGAGCCCAGGCCCGCCGTCGCGAGGACCTTCTGCAGCCGCACACCCTCCGGGTCGTGGACGTCCCGCGGCGGCTCGGTCGGCCGCTGCGGCACCGCCGGGCGCGCACGGGGCCCGGCGGGCCGGCCCGACCCCGCG
>JACIXM010000272.1 GCA_014360395.1 Actinotalea sp. | reverse complement strand
CACCGCGTTGACCCGCACGACCGTGCACGCCGGGTCCAGCGGGGTGGACAGGAGGGCCTCGCGCGCCGCCTCCTTGGCCTCGGGTGCGACGGCGTCCTCGAGGTCGAGGATGACGGCGTCGGCCCGCTGGGCGGCCTTGGCGAACCGGTCCGGCCGGTCCGCGGGGCAGAAGAGCAGGGCCGGTCCCAGGCCGAACGGCGCCGGCACACCGGTCACGGCTGCTCCCGGCACAGGAACAGGACGTTCCGGGTCGCGGTCGCCACGACGACGTCGTCCTGGTTGCGTCCGGTGTGCTCCAGGGTGACGACGCCCTGGCCCGGCCGGGACCGGGACAGCCGCTTGGCCGTCACGACGGTCTGGGCGTAGAGGGTGTCCCCGTGGAACAACGGGTGCGGGAACGTGACCTCGCTGAACCCCAGGTTCGCGACGATCGTCCCCTGGGTCAGCTGCCCGACGGACAGGCCCACCAGGGTCGACAGGGTGAACAGGGAGTTCACCAGGCGCTGCCCGAACGGCTGCGTCGCGGACCACGCCGCGTCCAGGTGCAGCGGCTGGGGGTTCATCGTCAGGGTGGAGAACAGGACGTTGTCGGCCTCGGTCAGCGTGCGCCCCGGGCGGTGCAGGTACCGCACGCCGACGTCGAGCTCCTCGTAGTAGAGCCCGCGCTGGACGACCTCCTCCCGCGCCGCCGTGCCGTGCCCCGGCGCGGCGTGCTCGGGCTGGACGAGGGCGTCCGGCCGGACGTGGTCCTCGCTCATGCGGCCGCCCCGAACCCGAGCTCCCGGGCGATGATCATCAGCTGGACCTCCGTCGTGCCCTCGCCGATCTCCAGCACCTTCGCGTCGCGGTAGTGCCGCGCGACCGGGTTCTCGTTGAGGAAGCCGTAGCCGCCCCAGATCTGGGCGGCGTCGCGCGCGTTCGCCATCGCCGCCTCGCTGCTGATCATCTTGGCGAGGCTCGCCTGCATCTTGAAGGGCTTGCCGGCCACGATCCGGTGGGCCGCGTCGTAGGTGGCCAGGCGCGCCGAGTGGGTGCGGGCCTGCATGCGGGCGATGGTGAACGCGATGTGCTGGTTGTCGCCGATCGCACGGCCGAACACCTGGCGCTTCTTGGCGTAGCGGATCGCCTCCTCCAGGCACCCCTGGGCCGCCCCGGTGCACAGGGCCGCGAAGGCGACACGCCCCTCGTCCAGGCTCTGGATGAAGTTGGCGAAGCCCCGGCCGCGCTCCCCGAGCAGGTTCGCCTCGGGGACGCGGACGTCCTCGAAGGTCAGCGGGTGGGTGTCGGAGGTGTGCCAGCCGACCTTGTCGTAGGCCGGGTGCACGGTGAGCCCCGGCGTCCCCGCCGGGACGATGATCGCGGTGAGCTCCTTCTTCACCGAGCCGTCGACCAGCGTGGACTCGCCCGTGACGGCGGTGACCGTGATGAGGCTGGTGATCTCGGAGCCGGAGTTGGTGATGAACTGCTTGGTGCCGTTGATCACCCACTGCCCGTCCTCGAGGCGCGCCGTCGTCCGGGTGCCGGCCGCGTCCGAGCCGGCCTCCGCCTCGGTCAGGCCGAAGCCGGCCAGCGCCTCGCCGCGCGCCAGGGGCGGGACCCAGCGCTGCTTCTGCTCCTCGGTCCCGCGCCGGTAGATCGGCATGGTGCCCAGGCCGACGCCGGCCTCGAGCGTCACGGCGATCGACTGGTCGACCCGCGCGAGCTGTTCCACGGCCAGGCAGAGCTCGACGTACGTCTTGCCCTGACCGCCGTACTCGGGGGAGAAGGGCAGGCCGAACAGCCCCATCCGCCCCATCTCGGCGATGATCCCGTAGGGCAGCTCGCGCTTGGTGTCGTACTCGTACGCCGCAGGCGCGACGACCTGGTCCGCGAACTCGCGCACGGTGTCGACGAGGGCCTGCTGCTCGGTCGTGAGGTCGAGGTCGTGGCTCATCCCTGAGTCCCTTCGTGGGGGTGGGCGGCGATGGTCGCCACCACCTGGTCGAGCGCCACCCGGTCGGCCGGTCGGGCCGTGAGGGTGACGATGCCGTCGGTCGTCGCGGCAAGCCTGTGCTCCATCTTCATCGCCTCCACCGTGAGCAGCGGCTGCCCGGCGGTGACGGCCTCGCCCGACTCGACGTGGGTCGCGACCACGGTGCCGGGCATGGGGGAGCGGATCTCCGGGGCGCCGGCGCCCTCCTCGCGCCCCGTGGCGCTGAGCTGGGCGGCCAGTCGCTCGGCGCGGTCGAGCCGGCGCACCGCGACCGCCACGCCGTCCAGGCCGACCCAGGTGGTCGGGCCGTCGGTGGCGATGCGGACGTGCCGGACCGCGCCGTCCAGCTCGAGCGTCGCCGCGGCGCCGTCGCGGTGGCCGAGGCTCGCCCGCACGGCGGTGCCGTCGTCCAGCGTCACCGTGCTCGGGCTCGCCGGCGCGGTGCCGGTGCGCATTCCCGGGTCCGTGCCGACGGCCACGTCCACGACGCTGCCGTCCGGCAGGGCGAAGGCGGACCGGACCACGGCGGCGTCGCCGAGGCGCCACGCGTCCGGCCGCCACGGGCCCGTCCGCTCGCGGCCCACGGCGCCGTCGTCGCTGCCGTGCGTGAGGACCCCGTGCTCGAGCGCCGCCACGACGACGGCGACCCGACCCAGCGGCAGCCCGGCGTCGGGCGTCGCGCCGGTGTCGCCCGTGGAGCGGGCGAGGACCCGCTCCACCAGCCCGGTGTCCAGGCGGCCGGCCCGCACGTCGTCGTCGGCGAGCAGCGTGCGCAGGAAGGCGGTGTTGGTCGGCACGCCGAGGATCGTGGTGCGGGCCAGAGCCGCGTCGAGCCGGTGCAGCGCCTGGTCCCGGTCGTGGCCCCAGGCGATGACCTTGGCGAGCATCGGGTCGTAGTCCGCTGAGACCTCCAGGCCCGGGAGGAGGGCGCTGTCGACGCGCACGCCCTCGCCCTGCGGCTCCTCCAGCGCCAGGACCCGTCCCGTGCCGGGCAGGAACCCGCGCGCCGGGTCCTCGGCGTAGAGGCGGGCCTCGACGGCGTGGCCGGCCAGCCGGACGTCCTCCTGCCGGACAGCCAGGTGCTCACCGGCGGCGACCCGCAGCTGCTGCTCGACCAGGTCCAGACCGGTGACCATCTCGGTGACGGGGTGCTCGACCTGCAGCCGCGTGTTCATCTCCAGGAAGAAGAACGCCGTCGGGTCGTCGGCGGGGACGATCATCTCGACGGTCCCTGCGCCGACGTAGCCGACGCTGCGGGCCGCGGCGCAGGCCACCTCGCCCATGCGGGCGCGTGTGGCCTCGTCGAGCAGGGGCGACGGCGCTTCCTCCACCACCTTCTGGTGCCGGCGCTGCAGCGAGCACTCCCGCTCGCCGAGGTGGACGACCGCGCCGTGGGTGTCCGCCAGCACCTGGATCTCGATGTGCCGCGGCGTGCGGACGTACCGCTCCAGCAGGAGGGTGTCGTCACCGAAGGCCGCCGCCGCGACGCGTCGGGCCGTGCGCAGCGCGTCGGACAGGTCCTCCGCGTGCTCGACCACCTGCATGCCCTTGCCGCCGCCGCCCGCGGACGGCTTGACCAGGAGCGGGAAGCCGACGTCGGCGGCCGCAGCGACCAGGGCGTCGTCGTCGAGGCCGGGCTCGCTCACCCCGGGCAGGACCGGGACGCCGGCGTCCGCGACGTGGCGCTTCGCGCGGATCTTGTCGCCCATGACCTCCAGCGCGTGGACGCCCGGACCCACGAAGGTCACGCCGGCGTCGGCGCAGGCGCGGGCGAACGCCGCGTTCTCCGCGAGGAAGCCGTAGCCGGGGTGGATCGCGTCGGCACCGGTGTCCCGGGCGGCCGCCAGCACCGCGTCGATGCTCAGGTAGCTGCTGCGGGCGTCCGCCGGTCCGAGGCGCACTGCCTCGTCGGCGAGCGCGACGTGCCGGGCGTCGCGGTCGGCGTCGGAGTACACGGCGACCGAGCGGATCCCCAGCGCTCGCAGCGTCGCGATGACCCGGCAGGCGATCTCGCCGCGGTTGGCCACGAGGACGGTCGAGAACAGCCGGGCCGTCGCCGGACCGGTGGAGATGAGCGCGGGCGTCGTCGTCATGGTGCTCACATCCGGAAGAGCCCGAAGCGGGGCTCGGGCAGGGGGACGGTGGCGCACACGTCGAGCGCCATGGCGAGGACGCGGCGGGTGTCGGCGGGGTCGATGACGCCGTCGTCCCAGAGCCGGGCGGTCGCGTAGTACGGGTTGCCCTGGCTCTCGTACTGCTCGCGGATCGGCGCGCGGAACGCCTCCTCGTCCTGGGCGGACCACTCCTCGCCCCGGGCCTCGAGCTGGTCGCGCCGGACCGTGGCCAGGACCGACGCCGCCTGCTGACCACCCATGACCGAGATGCGCGCGTTGGGCCACATCCACAGGAACCGGGGACCGTAGGCGCGTCCGCACATGGAGTAGTTGCCCGCCCCGAAGGACCCCCCGACGACGACGGTGAGCTTCGGCACACGCGTGGTGGCCACGGCGGTGACCATCTTGGCGCCGTGCTTGGCGATCCCGCCGGCCTCGTACGCGCTGCCCACCATGAAGCCGGAGATGTTCTGCAGGAAGACCAGCGGCACACCGCGCTGGTCGCACAGCTCGATGAAGTGCGCGCCCTTGAGCGCGGACTCGCCGAAGAGCACGCCGTTGTTCGCGACGATCCCGACGGGGTGCCCCTGCAGGCGCGCGAAGCCGGTGACGAGCGTCGTGCCGTACTCGCGCTTGAACTCGTGGAACCTGCTCCCGTCGACGAGCCGGGCGATGACCTCGCGGACGTCGTACGGCGTCTGGACGTCGGTCGGCACGACGCCGTAGAGCTCGTCCTCGGGGACGGCGGGCGGTTCGGGTCCGGTGACCTCCCAGGCCGGCGCCGCGGGTCGGGGGAGCGTCGCCACGATGTCGCGGACGATCTGCAGCGCGTGCGCGTCGTTCTCCGCCAGGTGGTCCGTCACCCCGGAGGTACGGCTGTGCAGCACGCCCCCACCGAGCTCCTCGGCCGTGACCTCCTCGCCGATGGCGGCCTTCACCAGCGGCGGGCCGCCGAGGAAGATCGTGCCCTGCTCGCGGACGATGACGGTCTCGTCGCTCATCGCCGGGACGTAGGCGCCGCCGGCGGTGCACGAGCCCATGACGCAGGCGATCTGCGGGATGCCGTCGGCGGACATCCGGGCCTGGTTGGCGAAGATCCGGCCGAAGTGGTCCCGGTCGGGGAACACCTCGTCCTGCATCGGCAGGAACGCGCCGCCGGAGTCCACGAGGTAGATGCAGGGCAGGCGGTTCTCGGCGGCGATCTCCTGGGCCCGCAGGTGCTTCTTCACCGTCAGCGGGTAGTAGGTCCCGCCCTTCACCGTCGCGTCGTTGGACAGCACCATGACGTGGCGGCCGTGCACGAGCCCGATCCCGGCGACGACCCCGGCCGCCGGCGCGGCGTCGTCGTAGAGGCCGTTCGCAGCCAGGGGGGCGACCTCGAGGAAGGGGCTGCCCTCGTCGAGCAGCGCGTCCACGCGGTCCCGGGGCAGCAGCTTGCCCCGCGCGACGTGCCGGGCGCGGGCGGCGTCGGAGCCGCCGCGAGCGGCGGTCCGCAGGCGGTCGCGCAGGTCCGCCACGAGGGCGGCGTGGGCCTCGGTGTTGGCCCGGTGCTCGGGCGCGCCGCGGTCCGCCACGCTGCGGAGGGTCTCCATCGTCCGTCGCTCTCCATCGAGCTCGTCGTTCGGTTAGCGGTCACTAACCGGAAGGACGCTAGTGTGATCTGCGACACCTGTCCAGACGAGAGGACACACCGGTGAGCCAGGACCGGTCGGACACCGTCGTCCGCACCACCGCCCGCAGCCGGGCGAAGGCCGACCGCCGCGCCACGCTGCTGGCCGAGGCGGCGCGTCTCTTCGCCCGCCGCGGCTTCGACGGCGTGTCCATGGAGGAGCTGGGCGCCGCCGCCGGCATCAGCGGCCCGGCCGTGTACCGGCACTTCGCGAGCAAGCAGGCGGTGCTCGCGGCGCTGCTGGTCGGGGCCAGCGCCCGGCTGCGCGACGGCGGGGACGCGGTCGTCGAGCGGGCGACCGACGACGCCGCGGCGCTGCGCGCGCTCGTGCGGTTCCACACCGGGTTCGCGCTCGCCGAGCCCGACGTCATCCGGGTGCAGGACCGCGACCTCGACGCCCTCACCGAGGCCGACCGGCACACCGTGCGCGGCCTCCAACGCGGCTACGTCGAGGCCTGGGTCGCGGTGCTCGCGCGGCTCGACCCGGACGTCCCGGTGGCCGAGCTCCGGCTGCGGACGCAGGCGATGTTCGGCCTCCTGAACTCCACGCCTCACAGCACGCGCGGTCAGGGCGTCCGGGGCGTCCCGCGCACGCGGGTCGCCGAGCTGCTGGAGCAGATGGCGCTCGCCGCTCTCGGGCAGGGGGGTCAGGGCGCGGGCTGCAGCTGCGGGAACGCCCAGGACCCGTCGAGCACCTCGGGTGGCGGCCGGTCGAGGCGGACGAGGTAGTTCCAGCCCTCCTTCCGCGAGGTACCCGCCCCGTCAGTCGGCGGTCGCGCGTCGGCGAGCGCCCCCCTTGGAGGAGTCGCTGCCGGAGCGGTCCCTCAGGAGCGCCCACGGCAGGACGAGCGTGGCCACGGCCGTGACCAGCCACACGACCACGGTCCCCAGGAGCCAACCCTGTGCGCCCGAGACGGTCAGTCCGCTGCCCACGAGGGACGCCACCACGAGGGCCGCGAGGGTGGACACCAGTCCGATGCCGCCGAGGAAAGCGGGGGCGTAGCGCGCCGCGGTCTTGGTGATGAACGGCGCGAGGATGCTCTGAGCGACGGCGAAGACCACGACGGCCGTGAGGAAGCCGGAGGTGGAGAGCTGGAACGCGTCCTCGAGCAGCCAGGATGCCGCGAGCAGCCCGAGAGCGGCGGATGCCAGGAAGACGGCACCGCGGATCAGCAGCTTGACCATGTCGGGGAGGCCTCGATCACCGTCGAGCGCGGGCGGCGACGCCGTCGGGAGGCACGGTTGCCCCGGCGCCCAGCGCCCTGCTCTTCAGCTGGTCGAACTCCGCGGCCGTGATCGCTCCGGCGTCCAGCAGCGCCTTGGCACGGGAGATCTCCTCCGCGGGGCTGACTCCGGCGACGTCGCGGATGTACGCCTCGGTCTCCTGCTGGGCGGCACGCGTCGCCTGGAAGCTGCGCTCCGCCATGCCGCGGCCCCGGGCGACGAGGTACACGAGTGCGGTCACGAAGGGCAGGAAGAGCAGGAAGACCAACCAGACGGCCTTCCCCAGACCGCTCAGGGCACGGTCCCTGAACAGGTCGCCGATGATCGCGAACAGCGCGAACAGGTAGGCGATGAAGAAGAAGCCCCAGACGAACCACCAGATGATGTCCCAGAACGACGCCCAGAAGTCCATGCCCGGTCACCTCCATGTCCCGTCGACCGTGCGCCGGCGGCGCCGCCCCCGGGACTCGACACCTTCATGCTGGGACCGCGCCCCGGTGCCGAACAGGGACCAAGTGCCCGAACATGCTGCCGCTGACGCAGCGGCGGGTCCCGGCCGCGAGGAGTGCCGGGGCCGGGGCCGGGACCCGGCGCGCGTCAGACGAGCACCACCAGGCGGGCCGGGTCCGCCAGCACGTCCCCGACGTCGCGCAGGAAGCGCGAGGCCTGCTCGCCGTCCACCAGCCGGTGGTCGAAGGACAGGCTCAGCGTCAGGACGTCCCGCAGCGCCACCTCGCCCCGGTGCTCCCAGGGCTGCCGCCGCACCGCGCCGAGGGCGAGGATCGCCGCCTCGCCCGGCACGAGGATCGGTGTGCCGGCATCGATGCCGAAGACCCCGATGTTGGTGATGGTGATGGTCCCGCCCGTCATGTCGGACGGCGGGGTCGTCCCGGCGCGGGCCTGCTCGGCGAGCCCGCGGAGCGCGTCCGCGAGCTCGACGAGGTCCATCCGGTCCGCGTCCTTGACGTTGGGGACGACGAGACCCCGCGGTGTGGCGGCCGCGATCCCGAGGTTGACGTACCGGTAGCGGACGATCTCCCCGGCCTCCTCGTCCCACCGCGCGTTAAGGCTCGGGTGGCGCCGGAGGGCGACCGTCATCGCCTTCGCGACGAAGGCGAGGATCCCCACCCGGTGACCGGTGAACCGCTTGTCCGCCGCCAGGCGGGCGAGCAGCTCGGAGGTCGGCGTGACGTCGACGGTGAGGAACTCGGTGGCGTGCGGGGCCGTGAACGCGCTGGCCACCATCGCCGCCGCCGTGTGCTTGCGCACCCCCGTGATCGGGAGGCGCTCCTCCCGGGGCGGCTGCTCGGCGACGCCGGGGGCCACCGTCGTCCCGGCGGCCGCCGGCGTACCCGCAGTCACGGACGCCGCGAGGACGTCCTCCCGCGTCACCAGGCCGGAAGGCCCCGAACCGGTGACCCCGGCGAGGTCCACACCGAGGTCGTGCGCGAGCTTGCGGACCGGCGGGTGGCACCGCGGCCGCTCGCGGCGCGGCGCGAGGGTCCCGGCGCTGCGGCCACCGGTGTCCCGGTTGCCCGGGCCGTCGTGGCGGGCCGACCAGGACGCCGAGCGCTCGCGCCGACGGGGGCGGCGGCCACCCTCGACCGGCGGGCCGTAACCGACCAGCACGGACGTGCGCGCCGGCGCGCCGTCCTCGTCCGCCGCCTGGTTCTCCGGCGGCCCGGCGGGCGCGGGCACGGCGGCCGCCGGG
>JACIXM010000271.1 GCA_014360395.1 Actinotalea sp. | reverse complement strand
ACGCTACGCGGCGGGTCATGGGATGACCTGGGACCTTCGGGTGGTCCGATGCCCGTGGGGCCCGTTCCGGCGGTGAGGCTCGTCACACCGCCGGCGGCGCCGGGTCAGCCCTGCGCGCGCAGGTCCGCCAGGAGGTCGTGGGCCAGGTCCTCCGGCCGCAGGCGCAGGGTCTCGACGATCTGGGCGATGCTCGCGTGGTCGAGGAACGCCAGCGGCACGCCGGCGGCCCGCACCGGGGCGGTCACGCCCGCTTCGGCGCAGCGCTGCCCGAGCATCGCGCCGACGCCACCCTCCACGAGCCCGTCCTCCAGGACCAGGACGCGGTCGTGCTCGTCGGCGAGCTTGACCAGGGCCGACGGGACCGGCAGCACCCACCGCGGGTCCACCACGGTGCTGCCGACGCCCTCCGCGGCGAGCAGCCGTCCGACCGCGACCGCGGTGTGGGACATCGGCCCGACGCCCACGACGAGCACCGACGGCGCCCCGTCGTGGCGCGCGAGGACGTCGACGCCGTCCACGGTGTCCAGGGCCGGGAGCGGGTCGGGCAGCGGGCTCTTCGGGTACCGCACGACGCTCGGCGCGTCGTCGATGTCGACGGCCGCCCGCAGGGCCTCCCGCAGGGTGGGCTCGTCCCGCGGCGCCGCGAGGTGCAGGCCGGGCACGATGCGCAGCAGCGCCATGTCCCACATGCCGTTGTGCGAGGCGCCGTCGTCGCCGGTGATGCCGGCGCGGTCCAGGACGAACGTGACGCCCGCGCGGTGCAGCGCCACGTCCATGAGGACCTGGTCGAACGCGCGGTTCAGGAAGGTCGCGTACACCGCGACGACCGGGTGCAGCCCGGCGAAGGCCATGCCGGCGGCCGAGGTGACCGCGTGCTGCTCGGCGATCCCCACGTCGTGCACCCGGGCCGGGAACTCCGCGGCGAACGGCGCCAGGCCGACCGGCTGCAGCATGGCCGCGGTGATGGCCACGACGTCGTGCCGGCGCCGACCGATCTGGACCATCTCGTCGGCGAACACGGACGTCCAGCCGAACCGCGACGGCGCGACGGGCAGGCCGGTCTCGGGGTGGATCTTGCCCACGGCGTGGAACCGGTCCGCCACGTCCTGCTCGGCCGGGACGTAGCCGCGCCCCTTCTCCGTGATGACGTGCACCAGCACGGGCCCGCCGAACGCCTTGGCCCGCCGCAGCGCGTGCTCGGTGGCCTCCAGGTCGTGGCCGTCGACCGGCCCGACGTACTTGATGCCGAGGTCCTCGAACATCCCCTGCGGTGCGACGACGTCCTTGATGCCCTTCTTCAGCCCGTGCAGCGCGTCGTACGCCAGCCGCCCGGGCGGGCCGGAGCGGCGCAGCGTGCGCTTGCCCCAGGCCAGGACGTTCTCGTAGCCGCGGGTCGTGCGCAGCGTGTCCAGGTGGTGCGCGAGCCCGCCGATGGTCGGGTCGTAGGAGCGGCCGTTGTCGTTGACGACGACGACGAGGCGGCGGTCCTGCCCCGCGGAGATGTTGTTCAGCGCCTCCCAGGCCATGCCCCCGGTCAGGGCGCCGTCGCCGATGACGGCGACCACGTGGCGGTCCACGGCGCCCTGCAGGGCGTACGCCTTGGCGATGCCGTCGGCCCACGACAGCGCCGTGGAGGCGTGGGAGTTCTCGACGACGTCGTGCACGGACTCGGCCCGGCTGGGGTAGCCCGAGAGCCCGCCCCGCTTGCGCAGGTCGGCGAAGTCCTGCCGACCCGTGAGGATCTTGTGCACGTACCCCTGGTGACCGGTGTCGAAGACCATGGTGTCGCGGGGCGAGTCGAACACCCGGTGCATCGCCATGGTCAGCTCGACCACCCCGAGGTTCGGCCCCAGGTGCCCACCGGTGCGGGAGACCGCGTCGACCAGGAACGCGCGGATCTCGCGCGCGAGCTCCTCGAGCTCCGCCGGCCGGAGCCGTCGCAGGTCGGCCGGGCCGGTGATCCTCGACAGGATGGACATCCGGCCATCGTACGGCCGGGACCGGTCCCGGTGAGGGGGACGGGCCCGCCTGTTCGCGGACGGCTGCAGCGCGCTCACAGCGTCGGCCGCCTCGAGCGGGTCGCCCGGCCGACCTCCTAGGCTGGCCACCATGCGCTTCCTGCGGGGCCACACCCCGACCTCCGACCTCACGTACGGCGACGTCTTCCTGGTCCCGTCCCGCTCGGAGGTCGAGAGCCGCTTCGACGTCGATCTCACGACCGCCGACGGCACGGGCACCACGATCCCCGTCGTCGTGGCCAACATGACGGCGGTCTCCGGGCGCCGGATGGCCGAGACGGTCGCCCGCCGCGGGGGCCTGGCGATCATCCCGCAGGACATCCCGGCCGACGTCGTCGCCGACGTCGTCGCGTCGGTCAAGGCCCGCCACACCGTCGTCGAGACGGCCGTGGCCGTGCGCCCCGACGACACCGTGCACACGGCGCTGACCCTCATCGGCAAGCGGTCCCACGGCGCCGCCGTCGTCGTGGTCGAGGACCGACCGGTCGGGGTGGTGAGCGAGAACGACTGCCTCGGGGTGGACCGCTTCACCCAGGTCGCGGAGGTGATGACCCCGGACCCGACGGTGGTCGACGTGACCGTGCTCGCGGCCCCCGACGGGCTCGAGGCGGCGTTCGACCGCCTGCACACGTCGCGCCGTCGCTTCACCCCGGTGGTCGACGACGGCCGGCTCGTCGGGGTGATCACCCGGACCGGCGCGCTGCGCTCGTCGGTGTACCGCCCGGCCGTGGACGCCGGCGGACGGCTGCGCGTCGGGGCCGCCGTCGGGATCAACGGGGACGTGGCGGGCAAGGCCGCCGCCCTCCTGGAGGCAGGTGTCGACGTGCTCGTCGTCGACACGGCCCACGGCCACCAGCGCAAGATGCTCGAGGCGGTCGCCGCGGTCCGCGCGCTGCGCCCCACCGTGCCCGTCGTCGCGGGGAACGTCGTCACCGCGGCCGGCACCCGGGACCTCGTGGAGGCGGGCGCCGACGTCGTCAAGGTGGGCGTGGGCCCCGGCGCGATGTGCACCACCCGGATGATGACCGCCGTCGGGCGGCCCCAGTTCTCCGCGGTGCTCGAGTGCGCGGCCGAGGCGCGGGCCCTGGGCGCGCACGTCTGGGCCGACGGCGGCGTGCGGCACCCCCGGGACGTCGCCCTGGCCCTCGCGGCCGGGGCGTCCCAGGTCATGGTGGGCTCCTGGTTCGCCGGCACCCACGAGAGCCCGGGCGACCTCCACGAGGACGGCGACGGTCGCCTGTACAAGGAGAGCTTCGGCATGGCCTCGGCCCGGGCGGTCGCGGCCCGGACCCGCGGCGGCTCCCCGTTCGAGCGGGCCCGCAAGGCGCTGTACGAGGAGGGCATCTCCTCCTCCCGGATGTACCTCGACCCGCACCGCCCGGGGGTCGAGGACCTGCTGGACCAGATCACGTCGGGGCTGCGCTCGGCCTGCACCTACGCGGGCGCCCGCACGCTGGAGGAGCTGACGGAGCGCGCCGTCGTCGGGATCCAGTCCGCCGCCGGGTACGAGGAGGGGCGGCCCCTGCCGCAGGGATGGTGAGCGTGGACGACGACGCCGACGTCCGCGCCCAGCTGCGCGGCCTGGCCGGTCGCGGTGTGCGCTGGCCGGTCGGCCGATGGCCCGACCAGCCGCCGCTGCGCCCGGCGGCCGTGCTCGTCCTCTTCGGCGTGCTGGACCACCTGCCCGCGGCGCACGCGAACCGGGCCGTGCCGGCCGACCTCGACGTGCTCCTGGTGGGCCGCTCCCCCGCGCTGGCCCACCACCCCGGTCAGGTCGCCTTCCCCGGCGGGCGGGTCGACCCGGACGACCCGTCGGCCGAGGCGGCCGCCGTGCGGGAGGCGGTCGAGGAGACCGGCCTGGACCCCGCGGGCGTCGAGGTCCTCGGGAGCCTGGCGCCGGTGCCCGTCCCCGTCTCCCGGCACCTCGTCACGCCGGTCGTCGCGTGGTGGCACGAGCGGTCGGCCGTCGAGGTCGTGGACCGCGGCGAGTCGGCGCACGTCTTCGGCGCGCCCGTCGCGGACCTCGTCGACCCGGCGCGGCGCCGCACGGTGGTCGTGCAGGTCGGCGGTGGCCGGCACCGCACCCCGGCGTTCCTCGTCGGGGAGCACGTGGTCTGGGGCTTCACCGCGATGGTCCTGGACACGGTGCTGGAGGGGCTCGGCTGGGCCGAGCCGTGGGACCCGTCGCTCCAGATCCCGGTCCCGCGCTGAGGGAGGGTGACGGGCCGGGTCCCGCCGCGCGGGACCCGGGCTCAGTCGTCCTCGGGCCCGGGCACGCGGCGCGGCGGCTCGCCGTGCTCGGCGACGACCTCGTCGTAGACCGGGGTGTCCCACTCGGACGGGGCGGACGCCCGACCCTGACCCGAGGCGGGTCGCTCCTGGGTGGCAGGCAGGCTCATGCTGGTGCTCCGATCGGTCGTGCGTACGCCGCATGATGGCGCGGCCCCGCCCGGTGCGCGACCTGAGAGATCACCGGGACCGGGCCGGTGACCGGACGGAACAGCCGCCGGGCCGCCCGCGTTGGCGCGGGCGTGAGCGCGGACCTGGGTCGGGTGGTCGACGACGTCGTCGACGCCCTGCGCTTCGCGTGCGTGGAGGCGGACGCGCGGGAGGACCTGTCCACCACGGAGCGCCGGCTCCTGGTCGCCCTCGCCGCGGACACCGCCGACCAGCTCGACAGGTGGCTCGCGACGGCGGCACCCGGCACCGCACCGTTGGTGGAGCGCCTCGCGCCCCACCTGCCCGGTGCGGACGCGGCGCCGACGGCGGCGGCACCCGCCCGCAGCACGACCGGGCTCACCGCCCGTGCCACCCCGACCGTCGCCGCCCGGCGCGCCGCCGAGACCGCCGTGCACCGGGCCACGCGGCGCCTGCTCCTGCCGGCTCGGGCCGGGGTGGGGGTGGGCCTGCTGGCCGCCGCGCTCCTGTGGAGCCTGGAGGTCGCCCAGCTGCGCAACCAGGGCACCGTCGTGCTCCTCACCGCCGGCATCGGGATGCTGGCCCTCGGCCTCCTGGCGGCCACGGCGTTCTCCCCCGGGTTCGTCTCCGAGCTCGGCTCGGGCACCGGCGCCGTCCTCACCCGGGCGGGCTCGACCGGTCGGCACGTGGAGCAGCTGTTCGCCCAGCGCACCGGGTCTGCGGTCCGGGCCCTCACCGCGCTGGGCGCCCCCGTCCCGCGTTCGACCACGCTGCTGCGGGTCCGCGCCTCGGTCCGGGCGGCGACCGGACGCGTCTACGCGGGTGCGCTGCTCGTCGGGCTCGCGCTCTTCCTCGGCATGACCCGCGCGCTCGGGCTCCTGTAGCCACGACAGCCCGGCGGGGCATGGACAGACCCGGTGCGCAGGGCCGTACTCTGCCGCCGTGAGCCGAGAGCCGGGCGGCGACGACGCCGCCACGCCGTCGTCCCCTGCCGGTCCGGGCACCGAGGGGCGGGGACCGTCCCCCGCACCGCCCGGAGCGGGGCGGCAGCCGGGGCGGGTCGCAGCCTGGGCCCTGTGGGACTGGGGCTCGGCCGCCTTCAACGCCGTCGTCACCACGTTCGTCTTCACCCGCTGGATCACCAGCGAGGCCTTCGTCGACCAGGACCTGGTCACGGCGGCGCAGCAGGAGGCCGGCGGCGGGCCCGCGACCGAGGCGCTCGGTCAGGTCCTCGCGCAGCACTCGGCCTGGCTGGGCTGGGGACTCGGCCTGGCCGGCCTGCTCATCGCCGCCCTCGCCCCCGTGGTCGGGGCCCGGTCCGACGACGCGGGCCGACGCCGGCGGTGGCTGGGCATCCACACCGCCGTCGTCGTCGCGCTCATGACGGCGATGTTCTTCGTCGAGCCGGACCAGGACGCCCTGACGTTCAACCTCCTGCTCGGGATCACGCTGCTCGCCCTGGCGAACGTCGCCTTCGAGCTCGCCTCGGTCAACTACAACGCGATGCTGGCGCAGATCTGCTCGCCGCGGTCCTTCGGCCGTGTCAGCGGGATCGGCTGGGGTGCGGGGTACATCGGCGGGATCGTGCTGCTGCTCATCCTGTTCGTCGGGTTCATCGACCCGGACGTCGGCTGGTTCGGGGTGACCGGCGAGGACGGCATGGACATCCGGGTCGCGGTGCTCGTCTCCGCCCTGTGGTTCGGGGTCTTCGCGGCGCCCGTGCTCGTCGCCGTGCCGGAGCAGCCCCGGGACCGTGCGCGGGCGCGCCTGGGCGTGGCGGACTCCTACCGCACGCTGTGGCGGGACGTCACCGGGCTGTGGCGGCACTCCCGGGCGACCCTGCGGTTCCTCGTCGCGAGCGCGGTCTACCGCGACGGCCTGGCCGGGGTGTTCACGTTCGGCGCCGTCATCGCGTCGGTCACGTTCGGGTTCAGCGCGAGCGAGGTGGTCGTGTTCGCGATCGCCGCCAACGTCGTGGCGGGTGTGTCGACGTTCGCGGCCGGCTTCCTCGACGACCGGCTCGGGCCGAAGCGGGTCATCGTCGGCTCGCTGGCCGGGCTCCTCGTCGCCGGGACCGCCGTGTTCCTGCTCCACGACGGCGGGCAGACGGTGTTCTGGGTGTTCGGCCTGCTGCTCACCGTCTTCGTGGGCCCGGCCCAGTCCGCGAGCCGCTCCCTCCTGGCGCGGGTCATCCCGCCGGGCCGCGAGAGCGAGATCTTCGGCCTGTACGCCACGACCGGCCGCGCCGCGAGCTTCCTGGCCCCCGTCGCCTTCTCCACCTTCATCGCGATCTCCGGCGCCCAGTACTGGGGCATCCTCGGCATCATGCTCGTGCTCGCGGTGGGCCTCGCGCTGCTGCTGCCCCTGCGCGTGCGGCCGGTCCCGCCGGAGGCCGTCGAGGCGGCCCCGACGGCAGCCCGGGCGGCCGGCTGAGACTCAGGCCGGACCGGCCAGCCGGATCGCCACCGGGGTCCCCGCCTCGACCGTGCGCGAGACGGTGCACGACCGGTCGTGGGAGACCTGCACCGCGCGCGGGAGCACCTCGCGCGCGGCATCACCGTCGGCCCCCGCGGGGAACCGGACGTCGAAGGTGACCACGAGGTCGCGCATCGCGTTCGCGCCGTCGACCCGGACCTTCTCCCCCTCCACCCGCACCGTGAAGGCGTCCGGCTCGGCCCGGCGGGCGGTCACCGTGTCCACGTCGACCGCCGAGCACGCGCCGATCGCCGCGAGGAGCAGCTCCACCGGTGTGAAGTCGGCGTCGCCGGCGGCGCTGATGCGCAGCTCGCCGCCGCGGACGTTGCGCGCCAGGTAGGTGCCGGGCCCGGTGCGCTCGATGTCCACGCCGCGGTGGCCCGACGGGGCACCGGCCGGCGGCGTCCCGTCGTCCGGCGCAGCGGTCGTCGTCGGGGTCGCGTCGTCGGGCGTCGTCGTCATGGCCCGATGCTGCCAGACGGCCGCTCGTCCCACGACGGTGAGACGCCCCTCGCCCTGCGGCGGGCACCGGGCTACCCTGCGTGGCATGTCCCTGGTCCTGGTGCGCCGCGTCCACGTGGACCTGCTGCGGACCGACAGCTGTCTGTGTCGAGCCTGACCCTCGCCGACACCCAGCTCGTCCCACCGCACCAGAAGGACTCCTGACATGACCCTGCACTCCGTGCTGCCCGCCCCCACCACCCAGACCTCGGGTGGGGCCCCCGCCCTGCCGGTCCTGGACCTGCGCCACGCCGACGACCCGGCGACCGCCGAGACGTTCCGGACCGCCCTGCGTGAGGCCACCCACGGGCACGGCTTCTTCTACCTCGTCGGCCACGGCGCCGACGACGCCCTCGTCGAGCGGCTGATCGGGACCGCCCGCGAGTTCTTCGCGCTGCCCGAGGCGGCGAAGCTCGCCATCGAGAACACGCGCAGCCCGCACTTCCGCGGCTACACCCGGGTCGGCGGCGAGCGCACCCAGGGCAAGGTCGACTGGCGCGAGCAGATCGACGTCGGCCCCGAGCGGCCGGTGCTGCCCACCGGCCCGGACGACCCCGCCCACCACGTGCTGCAGGGGCCGAACCTCTGGCCGGCGGAGCTGCCCGCGCTGCGGGAGGTCGTCGACGAGTGGACGACCCTCATGGGGACGGTCGCCGACCGCCTCCTGCGGGAGTGGGCGCTGTCCCTGGGGCAGGCCCCGGACGTGTTCGACGCGGCGTTCGGCGACGCACCGGCGTGGCTGGCCAAGGTGGTGCGCTACCCGGGCCGGGTCGCCGGCGGCACGGAGCAGGGCGTGGGCTGGCACAACGACTTCGGCGTGCTGACGCTCCTGCTCGTCGAGCCGGGCCGGCGCGGCCTGCAGGTGGAGTACCAGGGCGAGGCGCTCGACGCGCCGCCTCTGGAGGGCGCCCTGATCGTCAACATCGGCGAGATGCTCGAGTGGGCCACGGACGGCTACCTGAAGGCCACCCGGCACCGCGTGCTGGCGCCCGAGCCGGGCACGGACCGCGTCTCGGTGCCCTACTTCCACAACCCCTCGCTCGACGCCGTCTTCCCGCGCCTCACGCTGCCGGCGGAGCTGGCGGCCCGGGCCCCCGGCGTCAGCCGGGACGCCGACGACGACGAGATCCTCGACGAGTACGGCTACAACGCGCTCAAGAGCCGGGTGCGGGCCCACCCGAACGTCGTGGCGGCCCACCACCCGCACCTCGCCGACGGCGTGCGCCGGCGCTGACCGGGCCCGCGGCGGCGGGACCGGTCAGGTCCCGCCCTCGCGGGCGATCGCGGCGGCCACCGCGTGCGCGGCCCCGGGGTCGAGGTAGCGCCCGCCCCGGGGCTCCGGCACGCCGTCGCGAAGGCAGTACACGAGCGGCTGGGCCTGGGGCAGGTTGAGGTGGAGCACCTCCTCGTCGGTGAGCCCGTCGACCACGGCGCACAGCGCACGCAGGGAGTTCCCGTGGGCCACCACCAGCACGACCGCTCCCTGCGCCACGAGGGCCCGGGTCTCGTACCAGCAGGGCGCGACCCGGTCGACCACGTCGTGCAACGACTCGCCGCCGCCCGCGGGGGCCAGGCCGCTGCCCGGCTCCTCGTAGAGGTCCAGCCCCCCGGTGTCCGGCAGCGGGCCGGGCCGGCCGTGGCGGGTGCGGCGCAGGGAGACGAACCGCTCCGGGCCGAGCTGCGCGCGGGCCTCGGCCTTGGGCATGCCGGTGAGGAAGCCGTAGTCCCGCTCGACGAGGCGCCACTGCCTCACCACCGGGGCGGTGAGCCCGAGCGCCGCGTGCACGATCCTCGCCGTACCCAGTGCGCGCAGCATCGGCGAGGTCAGGACGACGTCGGGCGTCAACGACGCCTCCGCCAGGAGGCGTGCCGCCGTGCGGGCCTGCTCCTGCCCGTGCTCGGTGAGGTCGACGTCGATGCGGCCGGTGAACTCCTGAGCCGCGTTCGCGACGCTCTCGCCGTGCCGCAGGAGGACGAGGCGTCCGGTCACCGGACCGCTCCCCCGGGCCCGAGGGCGGCGACGTGCTCGTGGGCCGGGGAGGAGAGGGGCGGGATGCCGGTGCGGTGGGGCATGGACCGACCCTAGGAGAGGTGCGCCGCCCACGCTGGCTAGGGTCGGCGGGTGATCCCCGACGACGTCGCGCTCCTGCACACCCCCGGCACACCCGCCGTCAGCCCGGACGGCGCCACCGCCGTCTGGTCGGTCACCGCGCCGGACCTCGCCACGGACGAGTACGCCGGCACGCTGTGGTCGGCACCGACCGACGGGTCCCGTCCGCCGCGCCGCCTCACGCGGGGGCACCGCGACACCGCCCCGGCCTGGTCCCCCGACGGCCACTGGATCGCGTTCCTGCGCGCCGAGCCGAAGGGCCGCCCGCAGCTGTGGCTGGTGGAGGCGACCGGCGGGGAACCCGTGCGCCTCACGGACGCGCCGCTCGGCGTCGGCGAGCCCCGCTTCTCCCCCGACTCCCGGAGCATCGCCTACCTGGCCCGGGTCCCCGAGGAGGGCCGGTACGGCGACGACCCCGCCGGGGAGCCGCCGCGGCACATCACGACCTTCCGGTACCGCGCCGACGGCGTCGGCTTCCTGCGCGACCGCCCCCAGCACCTGCACGTGGTCGCCGTGCCGCACGAACCGGACCCCACGGAGCTCCCGGAGCCCGTCGCCCTGACCGCGGGCGACGTCGAGGTGTCCGCCCACCGCTGGCTGCCCGACGGCGAGCACCTCGTCGCCGTCGCCGCCGTCCACCCGGGCCGCGAGGAGGACCTGCTGCGCGACGCCGTGCTGGTGCCCGCCCGCCCGGCGGCGGAGGGACCGGCCCGCCCCGTCCCGCTCACGCGCGCCGGTGACCGCGACAACCTGTCCGTCGACCCGGTGGCGCCCGCCCCCGACGGCGGGACGCTCTGGCTGCTCGCCGGCGAGCAGGGACCGACCGGCCGGGACTTCGTCACGGCGCAGACCGGGCTGTTCGCGCTCGACCTGGGAGCCGCCCTGGACCCGGCCCGGGCCGGCCCCCCCGGGG
>JACIXM010000270.1 GCA_014360395.1 Actinotalea sp. | reverse complement strand
GGCTCCCGTCATGATGCGGGCCGCCGTCCCGGGCGTGACCTGCGGCTTGGCGGCGGACCCCGCGGGCAGGTCGGCGAGGACGCGCAGCGTGACGGGGTGCTCGGGCGTCGCGCCGAGGACGTCGTCGCGGCGCACGGCCCAGCCGTCCATGGCCGAGTTGTCCCAGGCGGGCAGAGCCGTCGGGGCGACGACGTCCTCCGCCAGGACGTGGCCGGCGGCGTGGGCGACGTCGACCTCGACCGCGGGCAGCGGGGCGACCAGCGCCAGCACCGCGTCCCGGTGCTCGGCCACGGTGAGGAGGCGCCCGCCGTCGGCCGCGTGCTGGTCGTGCCCCATCGCGTGCTCCTCGCTCGTCGCTCCGGGCCTGCGGCTCGTCGCCGCAGGGCCACCCCGCTCGCGCGTCGACCCTAACGGCCCGTCCTCGTCCGGGGGCCGCGCCGATCACCGCGGCCGGGACAGGGACGCAACCGGTCACGGGGCGCGGCCCGGGGGCCGTGGCACCAGGTGGACCGAGGGCGGGACGGTCAGGGTGCGCCGAGGCCGGCGTCGACGCGCGCGACGAACTCGAGCTTCGCCATGCCGTCGAGGCCGACGTCGTCCGCGGCGGCGAGCAGCGCGGCGTGACGCTCGGCGGACCGGATCTCCGCGAGGGTGGCGCCGGCGCTCTCCGTGGCTCCTTCCAGGAGGTCGACGAACCACCGGGCCATCTCGGCCTGCACGCCCCCGTGCGTCGCGGCCGGGGATGCGCGCACGGTCTCGAGGACCCTCTCGGCGCCGGCGACCGAGGCGCGCAGGCGCTCGCTGTCGGCGGTGAGGTCGGCGAGCTCGCCGGTGATCTCACCGATCGCGGCGATCCGGGCCGTGCCGCGGACGTGGTCCAGGAGGTCTCCGAGCGAGGTGTCCGGCGGCAGGCCCCGCCGCTCGAGGGCGTCCAGCAGCTCGGCCCGGAACGCCGCCTCGTCCGCCGGCAGCTGCCCCGCGGGGCCGGTGGTGCCTCCGACCGGGCCGGGCCACCCGCCGTCGGCGGCGGTGCCGTCGGCGACGGTGGCGGGCATCGTCGCGACCGTCCGGTCGGGGTCGAGGCCGAGCGCGGCGAGGCGCTCCTGGACCACCTCCAGGACGCGCTCGACGACGGCCCAGGTGCGGGGCTCCGCGCCCATCTCCGCGCGGAGGCGGTCGCGGACACCGGTGAGGACGGCCATGGGGTCTGCCTAGTGCACCGGGGCGGCCGCGGCAACGTCGGTGCGTCCCGCCACAGCCCTCGCCGCGTCCCGTCCCGCCGGCAGTTCACCCCCGCCGCGCGGTCGCCGGGGTGGCGGAGATGGCGTGACGCCCAGC
>JACIXM010000027.1 GCA_014360395.1 Actinotalea sp. | reverse complement strand
CGGGACGTCGTCGCGCACATCGCCCGGCTCAACGGACTGACGGACGGCGGCATCCAGACCGGGCAGCGCCTCGTCGTCCCGGCCGGCTGAGCGCCCGCGGGCGGGTGCGGCGACGCCGGATGCCACGAGCGGGCTGCTTGCCCCGCGTGGGGCCCGGTGCGTAGCGTGGCGGCGCCGCGACAGCAGCGCCGCGCTGCGAGGTCGGATCCAGCGGCGTGCTGGGAGGCTCAGGTGCACTGCCCGTTCTGCCGTCACGGCGACTCGCGGGTCGTCGACTCGCGCACCTCGGACGACGGCTCCACGATCCGGCGCCGGCGGCAGTGCCCCGAGTGCCTGCGGCGCTTCACCACGATCGAGACGGCGAGCCTCTCCGTGGTCAAGCGCTCCGGCGTCACCGAGCCGTTCAGCCGCGAGAAGATCGTCAGCGGGGTCCGCAAGGCCTGCCAGGGTCGGCCGGTCAGCGAGGACGACCTCGCCCTGCTCGCACAGCGGGTGGAGGAGACGTTGCGGACGACCGGGAGCGCCGAGCTGGACGCCCACGAGATCGGCCTGACGATCCTCGGGCCGCTCCGCGAGCTCGACGAGGTCGCCTATCTCCGGTTCGCGAGCGTCTACCAGGCGTTCGACTCGCTCGAGGACTTCGAGGCGGCGATCACGGCGCTCCGGGCGCGCCGGGACGCCGAGGCCGCGGGGGCGCCGCCGCAGGACGAGCCCGACCAGGACGTCCTGTCGGGGCACCCGTCCTGAGGGGCCGCCGGGCTCGCGTCGCACCGAGGCAGGTGTGACCCTGGGCCCAGGCCGGGCGGGTCCGCCGGGTCGTCGACACGAGGAGGGTGGACGTGGACGAGCAGAGCTCTTCGGCGGAGGCGCGGGCGACCGTGCAGGGTCTCGGCACGTACCTCAACGACCACCTGGCCGGGTCGGTCGCCGGGTCGGAGCGGTTCGCCCGCCTCGCGGACGCGCTGTCCGCCACGCCCGTGGGCCCGGAGGTCGCCCGGGTGGCGCGCGAGGTGGCGCAGGAGCGCGACGAGCTCCGGGAGATCATCGAGGTGCTCGGGCTGCGCCCGCAGAACCACCTCAAGCAGGCGACCGCGTGGGTAGGCGAGCACGTCGCCCGGCTGAAGGCGTCGCGGCGGAGCCTGCGCCGCCGGCGGACGGACGCGTTGCTCGAGGTCGAGCTGCTGCGCAGCGCCCTGGTGGGCAAGCTCGGTGGCTGGCAGGTCCTGGAGGACCTGGCACCGGACCTCGGGCTCGACCGGGCCCGGATGGCTGAGCTCCGGGCCCGGACACTCGAGCAGGTCGCGACGATGGACGAGGTCCATGCGGCAGTCCGGTCGCGGGTGCTGCGCGCGGTGAGCTGACCGCTCGGTGCCGGGTCGCGACCCGGAGGATCAGGCGGGGCGGTCCTCGTCGTGCCGTTGGGGCAGCCTCGTCATGACCTGCTCGCGGACGACACGGCGCAGCACCTTGCCGATCTGCGACCTCGGCAGGTCGCTGACGACGACGAGGTCGCGCGGGTGCGCGTAGCGCGCCAGCCGCTGCTCGCTCCAGGCCCGCACCGCTGACAGCTCGACGCGGGACACTCCCTCGGCGAGCACCACGGCGGCCACGACCCGCTCGCCGAGGTCGCCGCCCGGGACACCGACGACGGCGACGTCGTCGATCTCCGGCATGGAGCGCAGGGCCTCCTCCACCTGGGACGGGTACACGTTGAAGCCGCCGGTGATGATGACCTCCTTGATCCGGTCGACCAGGCGGACGAAGCCCGCGTCCTCGACGACGACGACGTCGCCGGTGCGCAGCCAGGTCCGCCCGTCGGCCTCGAGGAGCACGTCGGCGGTCTCCTCCGGGCGCTGCCAGTACCCCGCGAAGACCTGGGGCCCGGCGACCTGCAGCTCGCCGCGCTCGCCCGGCGCGACCTCCCGCGTCGGGTCCTCCGGGTCCGTCACGCGCATCCACGTGGACGGGAAGGGCAGGCCCAGGGTCCCGGGTCGGCGCGCGGGGGACAGCGGGTTGCCGAGCGCGACCGGCGAGGTCTCCGTCATCCCGTAGCCCTCCACGAGGAGGCCACCGGTGACCTCCTCCCACGTCCGGGCCGTGCGGGTCGGCAGGGACATCGCCCCGGAGATGCTGTGCCGCAGGGACGTGAGGTCCACGCCCTGGGTCCGGGCGGCCTCCGCCAGCCGCTCGAACATGGGGGGCACCCCGGGCAGGAAGGTGGCCGGGCGTCGGCGCTGCGCCTCCAGGACGGAGTCCACGTCGAACCGGGGGAAGATCACGACGGTGGCCGCGATACGCACGGCGTAGGTGAGGCAGAGCGTGAGCCCGAAGGCGTGGAAGAACGGCAGAGCGGCGTAGACGGTCTGGGTCGCCTCCGCGTGCCCGGTCCAGGCGTGTCCCTGCGCGGCGTTCGCCGCGACCTGACGGTGCAGCAGGACGGCCCCCTTCGGCACCCCGGTGGTCCCGCCGGTGTACTGCAGGAGCGCGATGTCGTCGACCGACGGGTGCGGGGCGTCGTCGGGCAGGGGCTGGGCGCGGGCCACGAGCCGGTGCCAGCGCGGCACGTCCCGCGGCACCGGCGACCGCATGCTCTCGCGCGTGCGGCGTGCGGCCGTGACCGGCAGCCGCAGGGCCAGCCGCTTGGCCACCGGGAGGTCGGCGCTGAGGTCCACGGCGACGACGTGGCGCACGTCCGTCCGCGGACGGGCCGTCAGGACGGCGTCGACCGCCTTCTCCCAGGCGAGGACCACCGTCGCGCCGCTGTCGCGGAGCTGGTGCTCGAGCTCGCTCGCGGAGTAGGTCGGGTTGTGCTCGACGACGACGGCGCCCAGCCGCAGGACCGCGTAGAAGGCGACCACGTGGGTGGCGCTGTTCGGCAGGACGAGGGCGACGCGGTCGCCGGGGGAGACGCCCAGCGCCCGGAGGGCACCGGCGGCCCGCAGGACCCTGCGGTGCAGCGTGTCGTACGTGGTGACCGCACCGAAGAAGTCCGTCGCGATGCGGGAGGGGTGGGCCTGCGCGGCGCGGTCCAGGTTGCGCGTGACCGGCTCGGTGACCGGGTCGATGTCGAGCGGGACCCCGTCGGCGTAGGAGGCGGTCCAGGGTCGTCGGGGGTCGGGTGTGGTGGGCGCCACGGCGCCGTCGTACGTCACCGCGCCAGGATACCTACGGTCCCGTAGGTTCGCGTCCGCAGGGTCGCCCAGAGATCCTCCGCTCCCCGTGTGCCGGGGCGGGGGCGGCCGCGGGAAGCGCCGCCGGCTACAGGTCGCTGGACCGCGGGGCCCAGATGTTGATGCCGGCGTCGACCGCGTGCTCGTCGATCCGCTCGAGCTCGTCGGTGGTGAACTCCAGGTTCTCCAGGGCGCCGAGGTTCTCGTCGAGCTGCTGCGGTGAGCTCGCGCCGACGAGCACCGAGGTGACGCGCGGGTCGCGCAGGGCCCAGGCGAGGGCCATCTGGGCCAGGGACTGCCCCCGGTCCGCCGCGATGTCGGCCAGCCCGCGCAGGTGCCCGACGACGTCGTCGGTGAGGAACTCCGGTCGGAAGGAGCCCCCGCGGGCGGCGCGGGAGCCCTCCGGGATGCCGCCGAGGTACTTGGACGTCAGCATCCCCTGGGCCAGCGGGGAGAAGACGACCGTGCCGAGCCCCGCGTCGGCGACGACGTCCAGGAGGCTCCGGTCACCGGCGTCCTGCGCCGGCTCCTCGATCCACCGGTTGAGCAGGGAGTACGAGGGCTGGTGCACGAGCAGTCGCAGACCGATCCGGTCTGCGACCTCGAGCGCCTCGAGCGTCCGCAGCGCCGAGTAGGAGGAGATGCCGGCGTACAGCGCCCGTCCCGACTCCACGGCGGTCCGCAGCGCGCCGAGGGTCTCTTCCAGCGGCGTCCGGTCGTCGTAGCGGTGGCTGTAGAAGATGTCCACGTGGTCGACGCCGAGGCGACGCAGGGACTGGTCGAGCGAGGCCAGGAGGTACTTGCGGGAGCCGTACTCCCCGTACGGCCCGGGCCACTGCCGGTAGCCGGCCTTCGTCGTGATGACGAGCTCGTCCCGCAGGCCGCGCAGGTCCGTGGCCAGCATCCGGCCGAAGCTCTCCTCGGCGGCTCCTGGGGGTGGGCCGTAGTTGTTGGCCAGGTCGATCTGGGTGATCCCGCGGTCGACGGCCCGCAGCACGATCGCCCGCTGGTTCTCGTGCGGGTCCGCCGCGCCGAAGTTCTGCCAGAGGCCGAGGGACACGGCGGGCAGGTCGAGACCGGAGCGGCCCGCCCGGCGGTACGTCATCGAGTCGTAGCGGTCCTCGGCAGGCACGAACATGCCCCGACCGTACCTCCGGCGGTACACCGACCGTGCTGCCCGCGCCCGTCCGCGTCGCCCGGCCGGCCCGGACTCAGCTGAGGACGCGCAGCCGGATGGTCTGCGGCATGGTCCCGAGCGTCGCGCACACCTCGGGGGTGAGGTCGCTGCCCACGTCGGTGACCACGTAGCCCAGGTCGCCGCGCGTCGACAGCAGCTGGGCCTCGATGTTCACCTGGTGCTCCGCGAGCACGTGGTTGATCCCCGCCAGGACGCCGGGGGTGTTGCGGTGCAGGTGGACGAGCCGGTGCACACCGGTCCGCCCGTCGAGCGCCAGGTTGGGGAAGTTGACGCTGAGCGTCGTGGAGCCGTGCGCCACGTACTGCAGGAGCTTGGCGGAGACGAACTGCCCGATCGCCTCCTGCGCCTCCTCCGTCGAGCCGCCGATGTGCGGCGTGAGGATGACGTTCGGCAGGCCCCGCAGGTCCGACTCGAAAGGGTCACCACGGCGCTTCGGCTCGTCGGGGAAGACGTCGACGGCCGCGCCCGCGACGTGGCCGGACAGGACGTGGTCCCGCAGGGCCGCGTAGTCGACCACGAAGCCGCGGGAGAGGTTGAGGAAGATCGCCCCCTCCTTCATCCGTGCGAACTGTGCTGCGCCGAACATGCCGGCGTTGCCGCCGCGGCCGTCGACGTGGAGGGTCACCACGTCCGCGACCTCGAGCAGCTCGTCGAGGGTGTGCATCCGGCGCGCGTTGCCCAGGGCGAGCTTCTCCGCGGAGTCGTAGAACACGACGGACATGCCCAGCGCCTCGGCGAGCACGGACAGCTGGGTGCCGATGTTGCCGTAGCCGACGATCCCCAGGGTCCGGCCCCGGACCTCGTGGGCGCCCTCGGCCGACTTGTCCCAGACGCCGGAGTGCAGCGCCTTGTCCCGCTCGGTGAGCCGGCGGGTGAGGGCGATGATCTCCGCCAGGGTGATCTCCACCACCGAGCGCGTGTTGGAGAAGGGGGCGTTGAACGCCGCGACACCCCGGTGGGCCGCGGCCGCCAGGTCGATCTGGTTCGTGCCGATGCAGTAGGCGCCGACGGCGAGCAGGTCCGGTGCGCGGTCCAGCACCCGGTCGGTGACCTGGGTCTTGGAGCGGATCCCGAGCAGGTGCACGCCCTGCAGGGCGTCCGCGAGCTCGTCCTCGTCCAGCGCGCCGGTGCGGGTGATGACCTCGACCCCGTCGGCGCGGAGGATCGACGTGGCGACGGGGTGGAGGCTCTCCAGGAGCAGGGCGCGCAGCACCCCGGCATCATCCCGCCAACCCTGGTCCCGCCCAAAGCGCGACCGACAGGCGGACCCCGGGCGGGGCGCCCCGTTCGACGAGCGGACCGGCACATGATCGGTGACGATCGAGGGATGAGGACGTCCCCGGGTCGCGCCGAGCTCCGTGAGGTGCGCCGCTCGCGCCGCGCGCTGCGGCGCATGGACCGGGCGGCGGCACGCGGGGACCGGCCGCCGCTCGCGCGGGCCAGCGCCGTCCTCGTCGCCGCGGCGGTCGCCGCGGTCTGGTGGACGGGGGACCGGTCCGGCTGGGACACGGTCGCGCTCGCGGACCTCGCCGCGCCGCGGGCCTACGTGGAGGTCCAGGGGGAGGCCGTGGCCGTCCCCCGGCCCGAGCCGGCGGACGGCAGGCAGCTGCCGCCGGTCGCCGTGACGACCGAGGGTTCCTACGCCTTCCTGCACACCGACGACGACGGCGGCCCGGTCGGCTACGACCCGTGCCGGCCGGTGCGCTACGTCACGAACGCGGCCGGGGAGCCGGCAGCCCTCGCCGGTGTCGTGCACGAGGCGGCGCGGGTCGTCGGGGAGGCGTCCGGGCTGCTCCTGCTCCACGAGGGGGAGACCGACGAGCCCCCGACGATGGACCGCCCTCTGATCCAGCCGGACCGCTACGGCCAGGACTGGGCGCCGATCCTCGTCGCGTGGTCGGACGAGGAGCGCTTCCCGGAGCTGGCCGGCCAGGTCGCCGGCATCGGGGGCTCGGCCGCGGTCCCGGGTCCGACGGGCCAGGGGCGCTGGCTCGCGGCCGGCCGGGTGGTGCTCGACGGGCCGGACCTGGCGGCGATGGTGGAGCGCCCGGGCGGAGCGGAGCAGGCCCGGGCGATCGTCGTCCACGAGCTCGCCCACGTCCTGGGGCTGGACCACGTCGACGACACCGCGGAGCTCATGCACCCCCTGACGCGTGACCGCGTCGAGCTCGGGCCGGGCGACCGGCAGGGGCTGGCGCTGCTCGGTCAGGTGGCCTGCCGCCCCTGACGCCGCCGGGTCAGGGTCCGGCCGTCGCCCGGTCCTGGGCCCCGAACCCCTCGGGCAGGCCGTCGGCGGCGAGCACCCGGAGCGTCCGGGTGGGCCGCGTCATCGCGACGTAGAGGTCCCCGGCGGAGTCCGCGGCGATCCGCAGCGGCTCCACGAGCACGACGACGTCGAACTCCAGGCCCTTGGTCTGCCGGGGCGTCATGACCGCGACCCGCGCGTCCAGGGCCGTGCCGCCCGCCGTCGCCAGGTACGGCGCCAGCGGGGAGGAGACCAGGCGCTCCGTGACCGTCGCGGCGTCCCGGGGCGCCGCGACGACGGCGACCCGGCCCCCCTCGTCCGCGGTGCCGTCGAGGACGCCGAGCTCGGCGAGCGATGCGTGGACGGCGCGCACGAGGGCGTCGTCGTCGACCTCGGCGCCGACCTGGACGCGCAGCGCGTCGGGCACGTCACGGGCCGACGTCTGGGGGGACACGGGCAGGCCGGCGCGCCGGGCGACCGCCTGGGCGGTCCGGGCCACCGTCGCCGGGGTGCGGTAGTTGACCGTGAGCTCGGCCAGGCGCCACGAGCCGCGCAGGACCGGGTCCAGGGTCGCTGCCCAGTCCCGGGCGCCCCCGGCGGCCGAGGTCTGGGCGACGTCGCCGACCACCGTCAGCGAGCGGGTGGGGCACCGGCGCAGGAGCATGCGCCACGCCATCGGGGAGAGCTCCTGCGCCTCGTCGACGACGACGTGCCCGTAGGTCCACGTCCGGTCGGCGGCGGCCCGCTCGGCGGTCGTCAGGCGCGGGCCGGAGGTGCCGAAGCGCTCGGCCAGGACCTCGGCGGTCACCAGACCACGACCGGCGCCGGAGCGCAGCACCTGGCGGGCGTAGTCGAGCTCCTCCTCCCGACGGAGGGCGTCCTGCGCCGCCTGCGCCCGGGCCGCCTGGTCGTCCTCGCCGAGGAGCTCGGCCGCCTCGTCCAGGAGCGGCACGTCGGCGGGCGTCCACGGCGCGCCGGGCTCACGCAGGAGGAGCCGGCGCTCGCGCTCGGCCAGCCGGGGGGCGGCCGCCTCGAGGCGCGCCGGGCGGGTGAGGAGGTCCCCGACCAGTTTCTGGGGGGTCAGGGGCATCCAGGCCAGGTTGAGCGCGACCCGGATGTCCCGGGTGGTGCGCAGCTCCTCCAGGACCTCGGCACGGTCCTCCGGCGCGACCGCGAAGCCGAGCTGGGCGACGTACTGGTCCGCGAGCCGCTGCAGCATCTCGCGGACGAAGGTCACCCGCGCCAGGTTGTGCGGCCGGCCCGTCCGCCGGGCCTTGGCGATGGCGTCGGCCACGTCCTGGGGGCGGACGACGAGGCGCCGTCCGTCGACGCTGGTCTCCACGGCCTCCCGCGGCACCCGCTGCCGGTGCCGTACGGCGCGCGCGACGACCTCGGCCATGACCGCCCGACCCTTGATCTCCGCGACGGCGTCCGCCTCGGACCCGGTGACGGTGACGCCCGGCAGCAGCTCCTCGACGGTGGCCGCGACGACGCCGGTCTCCCCGAGGGAGGGCAGGACCTGGTCGATGTACGTCAGGAACGTCCGGCTCGGGCCGACCACGAGCACGCCCGAGCGCTCCAGCGTGCTGCGGTGGGCGTACAGCAGGTAGGCGGCGCGGTGCAGGGCCACCGCGGTCTTGCCGGTGCCGGGGCCGCCCTGCACCACCAGGGCACCCGACAGCTCCGAGCGGATGATCGCGTCCTGCTCGGCCTGGATCGTGGCGACGATGTCGCCCATCCGCCCCGTGCGCGCGGTCGCCAGCGCGGCGAGCAGCGCTCCCTCCCCGGCGACGGTCCCGACGCTCGCGGCCGTCCCGGCGTACGCGTCCAGGTCGAGGATCTCGTCCTCCAGCCCGGTCACCCTCCGCCCGCGCGTGACCAGGTGCCGACGGCGGACGACACCCTCGGGGCGCGCCGACGTCGCGCGGTAGAAGGGGCGCGCGGCAGGGGCGCGCCAGTCGGTCAGGAGCGGCACCTGGTCCTCGTCGGCCAGGCCGATGCGCCCGATGTACCGCGGTCCGTCCGTCCCGTCGCCCGGGTCCTCGGCGAGGTCGAGCCGTCCGAAGCACAGTCGCTGCTCGACCGCGTCGAGCTGGGCCAGCCGGTCCTCGTACAGGGTGGCGAACGCGTCGCGCTCGGAGCGGTTCTGCGGGGATCCCGACGGTCCGACCCGACGCGTCTGCGCCAGGCGGGCACGGGTCGTCGCCCGGAGCCGGTCGAGCCGGGCGTACCGCTCGTCGACGGCGCGCTGCTCGTGGTCGAGCTGGTCCTGCAGGTCTGTCACGGGCCCCCCTGGGACGTCCACGCACGCGGAACGGGCCGTCCATTATCCGCCCTGCGCGGCGTGCCGAGGACGGACGGGGGTCCCGGCGCGCCGTCGCGGGCCGTCGTCGGGCGCGCCGGGCCGGGCCGACTAGGATCGTCGCGCAGATCGGCGCCACCTGGTGCCGTGCCGGCACGGTGTCCGCACGGACGTCGGGGTCGGGGTGCGGACGGCACGGAGGAAGGGTCGAGGTGCTGACAGTCGAGTCGGACCCGCGCGCCCTGCGCGTGCTCCTGGTGGAGGACGACGACGGCGACGCCCTGCTGGTGCAGGAGCTCTTCAGCGACGCCAACCTCGACGTGGACCTGAGCCGGGCACGGAGCCTGGAGACCGCCGCCGAGATGCTCGACGTCGACTGCGTGCTGCTGGACCTCGGTCTTCCGGACGCGACCGGGATCGGGGCGCTCGAGCGGATCCTCGCCTCGCCGCGCACGCCGGCCGTCGTCGTGCTCACGGGCATGGCGGAGTCGGCGGCGGGGCTGCGGGCCGTCGCGGCGGGCGCGCAGGACTACCTCGTCAAGGGCGACGTCAGCCCGGAGCTGCTGGCGCGGGCGGTCCGGTACGCGATCCAGCGTCGCCACGCGGAGATCCAGGAGCGCGACCTGTACCGCGCGCAGCTGCGTGCCTCGGAGACGAGCCGGCTGGAGCGGGCGCTCCTGCCCACCCCGCTGGTCGCGGACGGCGCGCTGGAGGTGCTCGTGGGGTACCGGGCCGGCCGGGACGGCCTGCTGGGCGGGGACTTCTACGACGTCGTCGAGCGCTCGGACGGGTCGGTGGCCGCGATCGTCGGGGACGTCGCCGGCCACGGGCCTGACGAGGCCGCCCTCGGCGCGACGTTGCGCACGGCGTGGCGGACGTCGGTCCTCGCGGGACTGCCGGCGGAGCAGGTGCTCGACGTGACCGAGCAGATCCTCGCCGCGGAGCGGGGACGCCCGGAGATCTTCGCCACCGCGGTCATGGTGGTGGTCCACCCGGACCGTCGTTCCCTGGACCTCTTCCTGTGCGGTCACCCCACGCCGTTCCTCCTGGGCACGCCGACGACGACCCTGCCCTCGGACGTGCGGGGGCGCGCCCTGGGCATCCCGGTGCTGGGCGGATGGCGGTCGCAGCGGGTCGAGCTGGGGGAGCGCTGGCGGATCGTGCTGTTCACCGACGGCGTGCTCGAGACGACGGTCGACGGCGGCAGTGCCCGCCTGGGCGAGGAGGGGCTGATGGAGGTCATGACCGATCAGGTCCGCGCCGAGGCGGCCGAGGAGCCGCGCGCCGCCCGGCGCCCGCTCGTGGACCGGATCCTGGAGGCGGTGCGAGCCCGCCACGGGGGCGACCTCGTCGACGACACGGCGCTCGTCGTGCTCGGCTGGGGGGATGCCGAGTGACGGGGGCGACGGAGACGGGCGGCGCGCCCCGGCGGAACCGGTCCCTGCGGGTGAAGCTCGGGCGGGCGCTGACGTTCGCCGCTGTGGCGCTCCTCCTCGGTGTCGCCGCCGTCGGCACCGCGCTCGCTGTCGTCAGCGAACGGCAGACCGACGTCACGGACGTGTACTACAGGGTCATCACGCAGGGGGACCTGGGGCTCCAGCGCATCGACGCGGCCCATACGGCCGTCCGCGCGTACGCCGCGACGGGCAACGAGGTCGTCCGCGAGCCGTTCGACCGGCTCTCCGACGACGCCCGTCAGCCGGAGGAGCTGCGGGGCCTGGACGCGGGTGCGCTCCTCGAGGAGCGTTTCGGCGCTGATCACCCCGCCCTCGTCGCACGGCAGGACGCCCTCGAGGCGGCGGTGCGCTGGTACCAGGACTTCGCCGTCCCGACCGTCGAGCGGACGAGTGCGCAGGGGCCCGGCGCGGTCCCCGAGAGCGACCTCGCGCAGGGGCAGGTGCTGTACGAGGACCTCCTCGCCGACGCGGAGCTCTACCTCACGGCACTCAGGGCGGAGCGGAACGAGGCGCGGGACGACCTCGTCCGCTGGCTGACCGTGCTGACCGTGCTCCTGGTGCTGCTCGTGGTCGCCGCCCTGGGCGCAGGTCTCCTCCTGTGGGTCCTGCTGCGCCGGTGGGTCACCGACCCGCTGGCCGCTCTCGCGGCGGACGCGCGGCACGTCGCCGACGGCGACGTCGAGCGCCGGGTCACCGCGACGGGGCCGGGGGAGGTCGGCGACGTGGCCGCGGACGTGGAGGCGATGCGCGTCAAGCTGGCCGGCCTGGTGGCCGAGGCGACGGCGGCGCGCGCCGAGATCGAGTCCTCCCACCAGCTGCTCCAGGAGCAGGCGGAGGACCTGCGCCGGTCCAACCGCGACCTGGAGCAGTTCGCGTACGTGGCCTCGCACGACCTCCAGGAGCCCCTGCGCAAGATCGCCAGCTTCACCCAGCTCCTCGCGAAGCGCTACGCGGGCCAGCTCGACGAGCGGGCCGACCAGTACATCTACTTCGCGGTCGACGGTGCCAAGCGGATGCAGCGCCTCATCAACGACCTGCTGAGCTTCTCGCGGGTCGGCCGGATCGGCGGCGAGGTCGGCGACGTGGACATGGGCGCGGCCCTGGAGCAGGTCCGCTCGGACCTGGGCGAGGCCATCGAGGAGACGGGCGCCACGGTCGTCGCCGAGGACCTGCCCGTGGTCCGTGGCGAGGAGCCGCTGCTGGTCCAGCTCCTGCAGAACCTGGTCGGCAACGCGGTGAAGTTCCGCCACCCCGACCGGGAGCCGCTCGTACGGATCACCGCGGAGCGCGAGGGCGACTGCTGGGAGTTCGCCTGCGAGGACAACGGCATCGGCATCGACCCCCAGTACGCCGAGCGTGTCTTCGTCATCTTCCAGCGGCTGCACCCGAAGGACGTGTACGAGGGGACGGGCATCGGCCTGGCCCTGTGCAAGAAGATCGTCGACTACCACGGCGGGCACATCTGGATCGACACCGCCGTGACGGAGGGGACCCGGATCCGGTGGAGCCTGCCGGCCGACCCCGAGGTCGCCCCGCACCTGCCCGAGGCCGACGCCACGAGCACACCCCCCATGGTCGCCGCAGGCGGCAGGAAGGACGGCTGACATGCCGGACCAGAGCCCCATCGACGTGCTCCTCGTGGAGGACGACCCGGGCGACGTCCTCATGACGCGCGAGGCGTTCGAGGAGAACAAGGTCGCCAACCGCCTCGCCGTCGTCAGCGACGGCGCCGAGGCCATGCAGTACCTGCGCCGCGAGGGCGAGTACGCCGACGCGCCGACGCCCGACCTCGTGCTGCTGGACCTGAACCTGCCGCGGATGGACGGCCGTGAGGTGCTCGCCGCGATGAAGAACGACGAGACGCTCCGCAGCATCCCGGTCGTCGTCCTGACGACGTCGGAGGCCGAGGAGGACGTCCTGCGCAGCTACTCCCTGCACGCGAACGCCTACGTCACCAAGCCGGTCGACTTCTCCCGGTTCATCGAGGTCGTGCGGCAGATCGACGACTTCTTCGTCTCGGTCGTCCGGCTGCCGCGGCACTGACACCGCACGCCGGCGGCCGAGCGGGAATGGCGGTTGCCGGTCGGGCGTTCCGACAGCCGAGGAACCCCCGAGCCCCGGAGGAGCGATGCACGACCCCCAGCAGCTGTACACGGTGGACGAGGACGTCGCACGCGAGCTGGCGGCCCGGACGGCGGCGGGGGCGCCCGGGCCGGTGCTCGTGCACATGGTCCGCGGCTTCGTCGACGCCGGTGCCGCCGGCCAGGGCGCCGCGGAGCACCTCACCGGTCGGTTCGGCGCGCAGCGGCTCGTGACGTTCGACGCGGACCGGCTCGTCGACTACCGCTCCCGGCGTCCCACGATGACCTTCAGCTCGACGCACTGGTCGGACTACGACGCGCCGAGCCTCGTCGTCGACGTCGTCCGCGACGCGGACGACGTGCCGTTCCTGCTCCTGCACGGCGTCGAGCCGGACGTCCGGTGGGAGGCCTTCGTCAGCGGGGTGCGCGAGGTGGTGGAGCGGTTCGCCGTCCCGCTGACGGTCGGGGTCCACGGGATCCCCATGGGGGTGCCCCACACCCGGCCCCTCGGGGTGACGGCCCATGCCACACGCGCCGAGCTGGTCGAGCAGCACACGTCGTGGTTCGGCACGGTGCAGGTGCCGGCGAGCGTCAGCGCGCTGCTGGAGTACCGGCTCGGGACGTGGGGGCACGACGCGATGGGTTTCGCCGTGCACGTGCCCCACTACCTCGCCCAGTCCGCGTTCCCGCGTGCCTCCCAGGTCGGCCTCGAGCACGTCGAGCGGTCCACCGGTCTGGAGCTCGCGACGGTCGGTCTGCAGGAGGCGGCCCGGGAGGCGGCGCTCGAGGTGGACCGGCAGGTCGAGGCGTCCGAGGACGTCGCTGCGGTCGTCCGCGCGCTGGAGGAGCAGTACGACTCCTTCGCCCGGGCGATCGGCCGCACGAGCCTCCTCGCGGAGACCACCGACCTGCCGACGGCCGAGGAGCTCGGCGAGCAGTTCGAGCGGTTCCTGGCCCAGCAGGGCGGGGACGGGCCGGGCCTGTGACCGGGGCGTGAGCCGCCGCGCGTCGACCGTCTGGGCCGTCGCCGTCGCCGCCTACGTCGTCGCGGTCCTGCACCGCACCTCCTTCGGCGTCGTCGGCGTGGAGGCGGTCGAGCGGTTCTCCGTCGGCGCGACGGTGCTGGCGTCCTTCGTCGTGGTCCAGGTGGCGGTCTACGCGACGCTGCAGGTCCCGATGGGACTGGCCCTGGACCGGTTCGGCTCGCGCCGCCTGCTGACGGTCGGTGCCGGTGAGCATGACCTCCCGGGTGGAGGACATCGCGGAGGCATACGGCAACGAGGTGGTGCGCACCAAGGTGAGCCGCAGCGAGCTCATGCGCGCCTCCCTCGACGGAGGG
>JACIXM010000269.1 GCA_014360395.1 Actinotalea sp. | reverse complement strand
GGGCGCCTCGCCCACGCCGGTGAGCTGCTCGACGACGACGACGACGACCCGGACCGCACCCGCTACTACGCGCTGGTGGGGGAGCTCGACGACGCACTCGACGACGCCATGGCGAGCAGGCACCTGCTGCGCTCCCTCGTCGCGCTGCGTGCCCATGTCGCGCGCGTGCGGCGCCTCGCCCACGCCGACACCGCTCGCCTGCTGCGCGCCGCGGACGAGCACCGTGTCATCGCCGAGGCCGTCGCCGTGGGCGACGCGCTGCTCGCCGCCCAGGCGACCGCGGTCCACCTGCGGGCAAGCCTCACCCACGTCCTCGCCGCGCTGGCCGCAGGTGCGTCCGTGCCCACCTCGACCCGCCCATCCGTCCTCGACACCACCGGAGCCGCCCGATGATCAGCCACGACGTCCGCGTCCGCCCCTCCAGCGACCGCCTGCCCCGCGGCGAGCAGCTCGCGTGGAAGATCGCCGAGGTCGCCGTCGACCCGGTCGAGGTGCTGCCCGAGGTCGTGGACATGGTGATCAACCGTGTCATCGACAACGCCGCGGTGGCGACCGCCTCGCTGCTGCGCGCACCGGTCGTCGCGGCCCGGGGACAGGCGCTGGCTCACCCCTACCGGCCCGGTGCCACGGTCTTCGGCCTGCCGACCGCGGAGCGGTTCAGCCCCGAGTGGGCGGCGTGGGCCAACGGCGTGGCGGTGCGCGAGCTCGACTACCACGACACCTTCCTGGCGGCGGACTACTCGCACCCCGCCGACAACATCCCGCCCGTCCTGGCCGTCGCGCAGCACGTCGCCGAGCGCCGGGGGCTGACGGGGCACGACGTCGTCCGCGCGATCGCCACCGGCTACGAGATCCAGGTCGACCTGGTGCGGGCGATCAGTCTGCACAAGCACAAGATCGACCATGTCGCGCACCTGGGGCCGTCGGCGGCGGCAGCGCTCGGCACGCTGCTCGGCCTGGACACCGAGACCACCTTCCAGGCCGTCGGCCAGGCGCTGCACACGACGACGGCGACCCGGCAGTCCCGCAAGGGCGAGATCTCCAGCTGGAAGGCCTACGCGCCCGCGCTGGCCGGCAAGGTCGCCGTCGAGGCGGTCGACCGTGCGATGCGCGGCCAGGGCGCCCCGGTCCCGATCTACGAGGGCGAGGACGGCGTCATCGCCTGGATGCTCGACGGCCCGGAGGCCCACTACCGGGTGCCGCTGCCCGCGGCCGGCGAGGCGAAGCGCGCGATCCTCGACACGTACACCAAGGAGCACTCGGCGGAGTACCAGTCGCAGGCGCTCATCGACCTGGCGCGCCGGCTGCACCGGGAGCGGCCCGAGCTGGCCGACCCCGAGCGTGTCGCCTCGATCGTGATCCACACCAGCCACCACACGCACTACGTCATCGGCTCCGGCGCGAACGACCCGCAGAAGTACGACCCGACGGCATCGCGGGAGACCC
>JACIXM010000268.1 GCA_014360395.1 Actinotalea sp. | reverse complement strand
CAGGGGCGTGAACGTCGCCGTGTCGAAGCCCATGAGGTGGTAGGCCGGACCCGACGGGTAGTCGAGGTTCGGCTGGATGTTCTTGCGGCCGGTCATCGCCGCCTCGAGCCGGTCGTACAGGTCGAGCAGGTCGCGACGACCGTAGTGCTCGACGAGGCGGTCGAGCGCGGCCTTCATCGTCGGGACGCGCGAGTCGCCCTTCTTGTAGACCCGGTGGCCGAAGCCCATGATCTTCCGCTTCTCCGCCAGGGCGGCGTCGAGCCACTCCTCGGCCCGGTCCGCGGAGCCGATCTCCTCGAACACGTGCATGACGGCCTCGTTCGCGCCACCGTGCAGCGGGCCCTTGAGCGCGCCGATCGCCGCGACGACCGCCGAGTACAGGTCCGACAGCGTCGACGTCACGACCCGCGCCGTGAACGTCGAGGCGTTGAACGAGTGCTCCGCGTAGAGGACGAGCGAGACGCGGAAGGCGTCGACGACGACGTCGTCCGGCACCTCCCCGAAGGTCATGTGCAGGAGGTTCGCCGCCAGGTCCAGGTCCTCGCGGGGCTCCACGACGTCCTGCCCGCGCCGGCGGCGCTGGTCGTAGGCGACGATCGCCGGGATCTGCGCCAGCAGGCGCACCGACGCGGCGAGCTCCGCCTCGCGCGAGGAGTCCTCGGCGGCCGGGTCCTGGGCACCGACGAGGCTCACGGCGGTCCGCAGGACGTCCATCGGGTGCGCCGTCGTCGGGATGGCGTCGACGACGGCCTTCACCTGCGGCGACAGCGCTCGCTGCGCCCGCTCGGCCTGCTGGAGCCCGGCCAGCTCGGCCGCTGACGGCAGCTCGCCGTGCCACAGGAGCCAGGCGACCTCCTCGAAGGAGCACCGCGCCGCGAGCTCCTGGACGGGGTAGCCGCGGTACAGCAGCGAGTTGGTCTCGGGGTTCACCTTGGAGATCGCCGTCGTGTCGGCGACGACGCCCGCGAGTCCCTTGCGGATCTCCGGCTCGGTCGTGGTGGTCATCGGTCGCTCCCTTGCGATCGGTCGTGCTGGTGGTCCAGGTGCTCGGTCCCGGGCTGCCCGCCCTCCTCAGTGGCGGACCGACGCGTCCGGTGTGTACGTGAAGATCGAGCCGTCGAAGCGGTTGTAGCCCTCGTAGTCGACGAGCTCGTACAGCCGGGACCGGTGCTGCATCCCCGGGACCTCGGAGCGCAGCGACCCCTCGGCCGCCAGGGTGTCCAGCGCCCGCTCCGCCGCGCCCATCGCGATCCGCAGCAACGAGACCGGGTGGATGACGATCCGGATGCCCGCACTGGTGAGCTGGGCGTGCGTGAGCAGGTCGGCCTTGCCGAACTCGGTCATGTTGGCCAGGACGGGGACGTCGACGGCGGACGCGACCGCCTCGAACTCCGCCAGGTCGGCCATCGCCTCGGGGAAGATGGCGTCGGCGCCGGCGTCCACGAGCGCCTTGGCCCGGTCCAGGGCGACCTTCAGGCCCTCCGCCGCCCGCACATCGGTCCGAGCCATGATCAGGAAGTTCGGGTCGCGGCGGGCCTGCACCGCGGCCCGCACCCGCTGCACCGCCGTGGCGAGATCGACCACCTGCTTGCCGTCGAGGTGGCCGCACCGCTTGGGGTTCACCTGGTCCTCGATGTGGAGGCCCGCGACGCCGGCGTCCTCGAGGGTCTGGACGGTCCGGGCGACGTTCATCGGCTCGCCGAACCCGGTGT
>JACIXM010000267.1 GCA_014360395.1 Actinotalea sp. | reverse complement strand
CGACGAGACGGTGGTCGTGCTTGACGATCCGCCCGTTCACCACGACGGTGTGCACGTCCCCGCGCTGGGCCTGGAAGGCGATGTGCCCGTGCGGGTTGAGCAGCGGGAACATCGCCGGCGAGAGCTCGTTCCGGACGAGGACGACGTCGGCCTTCTTGCCCACCTCGAGGCTCCCGACGAGCGAGTCCATCCCGAGCGCCCGGGCCCCGCCCCGGGTCGCCCACTCGACGACCTGGTCCGCGCGCAGGTGGCAGTGCGTGATGGTCTCGCCCAGCGCGTGCGCCTCGTGGTGCTCGCGCGCCCGGTCCGCGTTGAGCGTCGAGCGCATGGCCGCGAACATGTCGCCGCTCCACCACACGCTCGTGTCCACCGACAGCGACACCGGGATGTCGTACGACCGCAGGACGTAGGAGGACGGGTAGCCCTGGCCGCAGCTGGACTCGCTCTCGGTGGAGACGGAGACCGAGCCGCCGGTCGCGGCGATGCGGTGGTAGGAGTCCGGGCTGAGGGTGGCGGCATGGACGTAGATGTCGCCGGGCCGCATGAGCCCGTGCTCGTGAGCCAGGCGGATGCCGTCGTCGTTGGTGGCGCCCCACACGCCGGCGTGGGTGGTGACGGGGACGCCCAGCTCGCGGGCGGCCTCGTAGGCGGCCTTCTCGGGGAAGGCCGGGTCCCCGGTGACGTCGAACGCCATCTGGAAGCCCAGCATGTCCGAGCGGTGCATCCGCCGGTCGACGAAGTCACGGAACTCGGGCGAGGTCGACCACTCCCAGGGGCCCTGCTGCAGGTTGCCGTAGGCCAGGACGAACCGCCCCGGGACGGCCTCGAGGGCGTCGACGGCGGCGTCCGCGTGCTCGACGGTCTGCAGGCCGTGCGACCAGTCGACCGTGGTGGTCACGCCCGCGTCGATGGACTCGACGGCGGCCAGCAGGTTCCCGGCGTGGACGTCCTGGGGCCGGAAGACCTTCCCGTGCTCGAGGTAGTACCAGACGAAGTACTGGGTGAGCGTCCAGTCGGCGCCGTAGCCACGCATCGCCGTCTGCCACATGTGGCGGTGGGTGTCGATCATGCCGGGCATGACGATGCCACCGGTGGCATCGATCTCGATGGTGCTCTCGGGCACGGTCAGACCCTGGCCGATGGCCTCGATCCGGTCGCCGACCACCAGCACGTCGGCGTCCTGGAGAACCGTTCTGCGGTCGTCCATCGTCAGGACGGTGCCGTTCCGGAAGACCTTGGGCCGACTCTCGTGGTCGTGGGGGATGCCCGGGTCAGGGGTCGCGCTCCGCCATCGCAGGTGAGCCGTCGTAGTGTTCATTTCCACTGAACACCTATGGAGGCAGATTGGGCGCGCGCGTGCCGCGTGTCAAGGGTGTGATCGGTCCGCGTCCTCAGGCGGCGGGCGGGGTGGCGAGCGCGGTGGCGAGCGGGCGGTCCGCGATCTGTCGCGGGCCCGTGGCCGGCGACCCGGCGCGGGCGGTCGGGCGTGCCTAGGTCCGGCGCAGCCGGTCCATCTCGGCGCGGATGCGCTCCTCCGAGGGGCCGGGGAACAGCACGTCCCAGGCGTTGAAGGCCAGGCCGATGCCCCAGCCGAGGATCGGGAAGGCCGGCCAGAAGAACCCCTCCGTGCCGTTCATCCACCAGATGACGACCAGGAACCCGTTGACGAGCACGTAGGCGAGGGCGTGGGCGCCCAGGCCCCGCCGCGCCTCGAGCCGCTTCACCGCCGCGGCGCGCAGCTGCTGGTCGGCGTCGCCCGCGGGCGGCGGGGCCTGCCACGGTGCCTGACGTGCCTGCTGCTGCGGCTGGTGCGGTGCGTCCTGGCTCATGATCGTCCCTCCGGCGACGAGCGGGTCGGTCGGCTCGCCCGATGCCTCCACCGTCGGTCCGCCCGGCGGGACGCACCAGAGCCGAAGGTCCCGGCGGCAGGACGTCGAAGTGCCGCGCTTGTATGCATGGCGCGACCCCGGGCGCCGGAATCGGGCACTGGATCGCCTCGATGTATACAAAGTCGTCCGGCGCGCGTAGGGTGGCGGCATGCGGGCGAGCGAGCGGGTCTACCAGGCCCTGCGCGAGGAGATCGTCGCCTGGCACCTGCCACCCGGGACGGAGCTGGCGGAGGTCGAGCAGGCCGCGCGCTGGGGCGTCTCCCGGACGCCGCTGCGGGAGGCCCTGGGTCGACTCGCCGCCGAGGGGCTCGCCGTCGTCGGGCGCGGCCGGACGCTCGTGGTCTCCCAGCTCGACGCGGACGACGTCGTCCACCTCTTCGAGCTGCGGGAGGCCCTGGAGACGCAGGCGGCCCGCCTGGCCGCGCAGCGGGCGCGGCCGGAGGTCTTCGCGGCGCTCGCGGGGCGCCTCGCCCACGCCGGTGAGCTGCTCGACGACGACGACGACGACCCGGACCGCACCCGCTACTACGCGCTGGTGGGGG
>JACIXM010000266.1 GCA_014360395.1 Actinotalea sp. | reverse complement strand
TTCCTCACCGCGGGGGACCAGATCTCCCGGGCGCGCCGCGACCCGCTGCCGACGACGGCCCCGCGCACCAGCGCCCTGGGCGCGGCCGGCGGGTTCCTCGCCGGCGCCGCCCTCGTCGTCGCCGACGGCGGCCTGAGCCACCCCCTGACGGCCGCGGCGGTGCTCCTCGCGGCCACCGCGGCCGGCCACGGCCTCCTCGCCCTGCGCGCGTCGCTGGCCACGCGCCTCGTTGCCGCGGCGCTGGCCGTCGGTGCGCTCGCCGCGACGCTGGGGGCCGTCCGCCTGCTCGCCGACGTCCTCGTCCTGCCCCTGGACGCCGACGGACCGCTCGCGTGGGCCGCCGCCGTCACGGTCCTGACGCTCGGTGTCGCCGGCGCGTGGGCGCGCTCGGCCCGGCCCGTCGCCCTCTGGGCCGCCCTGCACCGCCTCGCGGACCCCGTCATGCCCCGCGTCCCCGGCCCCCGTCGGGGACGTCGGGGGGCGTCGACGGTCGCGGCCGGTGCCGGGACGACGCCGGCGTCGGTGCTCCTGCGCCGCGCGCGGGACACGTCCGTGGCCGACCGCGCCGCCGTCGCGGCGCAGGTCCACGCGGCGGCGCAGGCCGTGCCGCCGGCCTGGGGCTGGCAGCAGTTCATCGCGACCAACCCGCTGCTGCCCGACGCGGCCGAGGGCTTCGACGCCGCCGTCCGCTCCGCCGCGGCGCGGGGCTGGGCGCCCGTCCCCGGGCTGGAGCCCGCGGCGCCGTCGTCGGACGGACGGTCCGGCGGCCGGACCGAGGAGACGGTGGACGCCCTGCTGGCGTCGTGGCTGGCCGCCTGGGCGGACGCCGGGGACGCCGCGTGGCCGGCGCCGGGTCGCGACCGCAGCCTGTGGGAGTGGTTCCGGGACGTCGCGGTGCGCGAGCCGTCCCTGCGCCGTGCTCTGGCCCGGGCGGGCGCGCTCGACACCGACGACGTGGCGGGCGCCCTGCCCCGCCACGGCGCCGACCTGCTCGCGGCCCTGCCCGTAGCCGGCGACCTGACGCCCTGGGCCCGCGCGACGCTGCTGCGCCTGCCCGGCTGGGCCGGGTACCTCGGCCGGCGGGGCACCGCCGCCGCGGCGCTGGACAGCGCGCCCCTGGTGGACCTGCTCGCCGTGCGCGCCGTCGCCGTCCTCGCCGTCTCGGGCACCCTGCCCGACCCGGCGGCGACCGTCGAGCCGGCCGCCACCCCGGCGCACCCCGCGCCCGACGACGCCACGGTCACGGCGGCACTGGAGGCGCTGGACCGGCACGAGGCGGGCCTGCGGCGGGACCTGCTCGACGCACTCGCGCCGCACGCGGGGACCGTCGTCGCGGGTGGCGGCGTCGCGGGTGCCACCGACCGCCGCGCGAGCGCCGACCTCGTCTTCTGCATCGACGTGCGCAGCGAGCCGCTGCGCCGCCACCTCGAGGCCGTCGCCGACGTGCGCACGGTCGGCTTCGCCGGGTTCTTCGGCCTGCCCGTGCAGCGCACGTGCGGGACCGGCGCGTCGGCGACGCGGTCCGACCGGCTGCCGGTCCTCGTCGCCCCCGCGGCGAGCGTCCGCGAGGACGTCGACCTCGAGCCCGCCGTGACGACGCTCCTGCTGCGCGCGCTGCGGGCAGCGCTCGACGCGCCCGGAGGCGGGTTCGCCGCCGTCGACGTCGCCGCGATCAAGGGACTGGTCACCGCGGCGCTGACGCTGGCGCCGTCGGCCCGGGCCGTGCCCGAGGTCGCGGTCGGTGAGCTCGTCGCCGACGGCGAGGCGTGGCCGGCCCTCGTCGACGCCGCCGTCGGGCTGGTCCGGGCGACCGGCCTGCACGGTCCTCGGACGGCGCCCGTCGTCGTCCTCGTCGGCCACGGCAGCACGTCGACGAACAACCCGGCCGAGGCGGCCTTCGACTGCGGCGCCTGCGGCGGCAGCCGCGGGGCGTTCAACGCCCGTCTCGCCGCGGCGACGCTCAACGCTCCGGCGGTCCGGGAGCGGCTGCGCCAGGAGGGCCTCGCCCTGCCGGACGACACGGTCGTCGTGGCCGCCGAGCACGACACCGCGCTCGACACGGTGCGGCTGCACTCCGGGGCCCCCGGGGTCGAGCAGGTGGCCACGGCCCTGGCCGCCGCCGGGGCGCGGACCGCGGCCGAACGGGCCGCGCGCCTGCCCGGGGCCCCGCGCGCCCTGACGCCGGAGCGCGCTGCCCGGCACGTCCGCCGGCGCGCCGTCGACGGCAGCGAGGTGCGGCACGAGTGGGGCCTGGCGGGCAACGCGTTCTTCGTCGCGGCGCCCCGGGAGCTCACCCGGGACGTCGACCTGGGCGGGCGGTCGTTCCTGCACGAGTACGACGCGGCCGCGGACCCCGACGGCGCCCTGCTCGAGACGATCCTCACCGCGCCGCTCGTGGTCGCGCACTGGATCAACGCGCAGTACCTCTTCTCCGCCGCCGACCCCCGGCACCTGGGCTCGGGCACGAAGACCGCGCACAACCCGGTCGGCGCGCTCGGCGTGCTCGCCGGCCCCGGTGGAGACCTGCTCACGGGCCTGGCCGAGCAGTCGGTCCGCCACGCGGGTGCGCCGGTGCACGACCCGGTCCGGCTCCTCGCCGTCATCGCGGCCGAGCCCGCGGCGATCGACGCGGTCCTCGGACGGCACGCCCACGTCGACGGTCTCGTCACGGGCGGCTGGGTCCACCTCGTGGCCCTGGACCCGCGCGACGGCAGCGCCCTGCGGCGCACCGCGACGGGGTGGGTGCCCGAGACCGTGCGCAGCGGCGACGACGACCTCGACGGCCGGTTCGCGGAGGCGGTCACCGGCTGAGCCCCTCGAGGGCCGGCACCGCCAGGGCCGCCGGAGGAGAACACGCCGCAGACGCAGAAACAAGGGTGAAACCGCCTGCCCGCGCCCTTTCGGGTGATCTTGTCCGATTTGCCCGCACGGAATTCACCCGAGTTGCCCGGAAGTCATGGACCGGACGGGGGAAACCCGACAGGATCACCTCATGGCCGGGCCCTGCCGGCCGACTCCATCAACGATGGCGATCACACCAGCCGGAGCCCGCTCCGACCGGTGGCAGGGGACGGCCCGCGGGCCGGTGACCGCCGAGACGAAAGGGCGAACGATCATGGACAAGTGGCGCACCGCTAAGAACAGCACCATCGTCCGCATCTCGGCGAGCGCTGCGACGCTCATCGCTGCGGCCGCAACGGTCGGCGCCGGGTGGAAGTGGTTCTGAACAACGACTCCAGCCGCGGCGGCGCCGATTCTGCAGAGGCGCCG
>JACIXM010000265.1 GCA_014360395.1 Actinotalea sp. | reverse complement strand
TTCTGAACAACGACTCCAGCCGCGGCGGCGCCGATTCTGCAGAGGCGCCGCCGCGGCTTCTCTTTGCCTACGTCGCCGCCATCTCCGCTCTTGGACTCGTCGGCATCGCCTTCGTCGTCACCGGAACGCAGTGGTCACAGGTCGCCGCGTCGCCGTTCCTCGCCGCTACGGGCTTCCTGGTGCTCGCGGCGATCGTCGGGGAACTCCGCCCCCTCGTGCTCACGCGCAACGACCAACCGGCCGAAAGCCTCTCCACGTCAGCGCCCTTCGTCCTCGCGCTGGTGCCGATCGCCGGCGTGGGGGTCGCTGTCATCGTTCAGGCGCTCGCGAGCCTGGCGGACGACGTGGCGTGGCGACGCGACTGGCGCAAGTCGGCTTTCAACACCGGGCAGTATGTCCTGAGCGTGCTCGCCGCCAGGCTCGTCTTCTGCCTCATCTCCGGCGAGCCGTTCTTCGGACCGCCCCTCGCCATCGGACCATCGGGAATGCTCCCGCTGCTCGCGGGGGGCATCGCGATGGTGCTCGTCAACCGCTTCCTCGTCGCATTCGTGATCTCGCTCGCGAGCGGCCAGCCGCTGCGGTCGGTCGTGGCGCACGACGCTCGCTTCCACGCCGCAACGCACACCGTCCTCTTGTGCATCGGTGGCGTCGCGGCCGACGTCGCGGACGACGGCGTCGTGGTCCTCGCTCTCCTTGCCGCCCCTGTCGCGGCGGTGTACCTGACCACGGACGCCGCCATCCGCCACGCGCACCAGGCGTGGCACGACTCTCTGACGCATCTCGGCAACCGCGATCGCTTGCACCAGCAGCTCGGCCGCGCCATGAGCGCCGCCGAGCGAATCGGTGGCCCACCCGACGGTGTGGGCCTGGTCCTCCTCGACCTCGACCACTTCAAGGACATCAACGACACCCTCGGCCACCCGGTGGGAGACCAGGTGCTGATGCAGGTCGCAGACCGCCTGCGGGGAGTGGTCGCGGACGGCGACCTCGAGCCGTGCCGCCTGGGCGGGGACGAGTTCGCCGTCGTCGTCGAGGGCGACCTGGACGAGACGCTGCTGGTGGCGGCGTCGCTCCTGGCCTCGCTCGAGCAGCCGATGCGCATCGGGGAGCTCGAGCTCCTCGTGCGGGCGAGTGCCGGGGTCGCGGTGGCGCCGGACCACGGCACGGACGCCGAGACGCTCATGAAGAACGCCGACATCGCGCTCTACCACGCGAAGCTCGAGCGGGACCGGATCAGCGCCTACTCCGCGGAGTTCGACGTCAACACGGTCGAGCGGCTCCAGCTCCTCGCCGACCTGCGCACCGCGCTCGACACGGACCAGCTCGCCGTCGCCTACCAGCCGCAGGTCGACCTGACCACGCGCCGGACCGTCGGCGTCGAGGCGCTCGTGCGCTGGGACCACCCCACCCGCGGCTTCGTGCCCCCCGACGACTTCATCCCGCTGGCGGAGAACTCCGGCCTCATCGGCGAGGTGACCACGCACGTCCTCGACGCGGCGCTGTCCTCGCTGGCCGCGTGGCGCGCCGCCGGCCACGACGTCCTGCTCGCGGTCAACCTCTCCGCGCGGCAGCTGTCGGACCTGGCGCTGCCCCGGTCCGTCCGCGAGTCCCTCACCCGCCACGAGGTGCCGGCCGCCGCGCTCATCCTCGAGGTCACCGAGACCGGCATCCTGTCGGACCCGGCCCGCGTCGACGCGGTCATCGCCGCGCTGCGCGCCACCGGCGTCGCGATCGCCGTCGACGACTACGGCACGGGCCACGCGTCGCTGAACTACCTCAAGCGCCTGGAGATCGACGAGCTGAAGATCGACCGGTCGTTCGTCAGCGACATGGGGAACGACCACCACGACTTCGTCATCGTCCGCTCCACCATCGCCCTGGCCCGGGACCTCGGCCTGCGCGTCGTCGCCGAGGGCATCGAGGACGAGACGACCGTGCACACGCTGCGGGACCTCGGCTGCCACGTCGGCCAGGGCTACCACCTCGGCCGGCCCACGACCGCCGAGGACGTGTCCGCGCGGCTCGAGGCCGAGCGCGCCGTGCCGGCGGTCCCCTCGGCGCGCGGCGCGACAGACTGAGGACGCCGACGACGCCCGCCGTCGGCACGGCCCGAGTCGGAAGGCACCGATGCTCCTCCTCGCCGCGTGCGTGCTGGCCCTGCTGTCCCCGCTCGTCGTCGGCCGCTGGCCGGCCGGCCTCCTGCTGCACCGCTGGCGCCTGCCGTGGCTGGTCTGGGCGACGCTCGCCCTGCAGGCCGTCCTCCTCGAGGCACCGCTGCCCGACGGTGTCGCCCGCGTCGGGCACACCCTCACCTACGCCGCGGCCCTGGCGTTCCTCTGGCTCAACCGCCGCGTCCCGGGCGCGCTGATCGTCGGCGTCGGCGCGGCCTCGAACGGCATCACCATCGCCCTGAACGGCGGCACGCTGCCGGCGGACCCCGACGCGGTGGCGGCGACGGGGCGCGTCGAGACGGGCGAGTTCGCGAACTCCGCGGTGCTGGAGGACCCGGTCCTGCCCTGGCTCGGTGACGTCTTCGCGTGGCCCGCGCCGCTGCCGCTGGCCAACACGTTCAGCGTCGGCGACGTGCTCATCCTCCTGGGTGTCGTCGTGGCGGCGTGGGCCACCACCGCGCGCCTGGGCCGGATGCCGGAGCGCCGCGCCGGGGACAGCGCCGACCCCGAGCCCGCACCCACGGTGGACCGCGACCCGGCGCCGTGACGCTCCCCAGGCTGACCGACCCGGACCCGGCACCGCTCACCGGGCCGGGCTGCGAGGCGATCGCCGAGGGCTTCCTGCGCGAGCCGGTCTCGGCCGTGACCAGCGCGGCGTACGTCCTGGCCGCGATCGCCGTCGTCGTCCTCGCACGCCGCGACCGGCGGGCCGGCGCACCCGCGGAGGGCCTCGTCGGCTACGCGCTGCTGGTGGCGGGGATCGGGGTCGGCTCCTTCGTCCAGCACGGTCCGGACCCCGCCGCGGCCGACCTGCTGCACGACCTGCCCCTCGCGGCGACCCTCGCCCTCCTCGCCGCCGACGGCGTCGCGGCGGTGCGCGGCACCCGCCGCGTGGGGTGGTGGTGGGTGGCGCCGACGGCGGCCCTGGCCCCGCTCATCGTGCTCGTGCCGCGCCCGGCGGACGTCCTGCAGGCGGTGATGGCCGGGGTCGCCGTCGTCGTCACGCTGCTGCGGGCGCGCCGTCGGCCGCAGGAACGACCGCGGATCGCCGTGGCCCTGGGTCTGCTGGCGGTCGGCGGTCTGATCGGCGCCCTGTCGCGGGCGGGCGGGCCGCTGTGCGATCCCGACAGCCTCTGGCAGGGCCACGCCGTCTGGCACGTCCTGTCGGCCGCCGCGCTCGTGGTCCTCGCCCCGCTCGTGGCCCGGCGGCCGGCTCGACGGGGAGCGGCCGGCTCCGACGACGCGCCGGGGAGCTGACGGCGGCTCAGTCGTCCGCGCGGACGACCCCCGCGGCGGTGCGCACGCTGTGCCGCTCCCCGGCGCGCGGTGGCACGTAGCTGCACACGTCGCCGGCGCAGAGCGTCGGCTTCTCCTTGGCGAAGCGCCGGGCGACCGCGCACCCGACGCAGATCCCGAACGCCGTCTCGAGGAAGAGCAGCACCAGGCACACCCCGCAGAAGGCCAGGGCCGCCATCTCCGGAAGCCCGAGGAGCCCGAGCGACGCGCACGACGCGAGGGCGAACGCCACGCCCATCCCCCACGCGAACGTCTTCGGCTGCGCCGCGACCCACTCCGGCCGCTGCCGGCGCACGATCCAGCCGCCGACGACGAGGCCGGGGGCGAACCGTGTCCCCGCGAAGAGGCGCAGGTACATGTCGAGGAGGAACACCACGGCGAACGTGCGCACCGGGCGGACGTCCCCGCTGGACAGCGCCGTCATCCACGCGGCGAACCCGCCGAGGAACAGCAGCCCGGCGCCGGCCCGCACGGCGCGCTCGTTGAGCACCGGCACGTCCAGGCCGTCGACCCGCTCGCCCGCGACGGGGCGTTCCCGCGCCTCGGTCGCCGCCGTGCCCCCGGCCGTCCGCAGCAGGTCGCTGCGTCCCGTCCGTCCCCTGCTGCGGCTGCTCCCGTCGTGCTCCATCACCCGGCGAGGATACCCCACCCGGTATTGCCGCCGGGCGGTCAGCCCTCCGCGCCGACGTCGGCCGGGCCCCGCTCGAGCGGCAGCGCGAGGGCCCTGAGCCGCTCGTAGGTCGGCTCGAGCGCGTCGTACAGGTCGGCGAACACCGGGCGCAGGGCGGCGTAGACCTCGGTGCCGGCCGGGTCCGGCTCGACCGACGAGCTGACCTCGAGCAGGTCCGACGCGACGTCGATCGAGTCCACCAGCCCGAGGGCCGTCATGCCGAGCACCGCGGCACCGAACGCGGAGCCCTCCTCGCTCGCCATGAGGTCCACCCGCATGCCGAACGCGTCGGCGAGCACCTGCCGCCACAGCGGGCTCCGCGTCGCGCCCCCGGTCGCCCGGACCTGCGTCACCTCCAGGCCGGCCTCGCGCAGGGAGTCCAGGACGACGGCGAGCTGGAGGGAGACCCCCTCGATCGCGGCCCGCACCAGGTGCGCGCGGCCGTGCGCCCGGGTGAGCCCGACGTACGCCCCGCGCGGCACGGCGCTCCAGTGCGGGGCCCGCTCGCTGAGCAGGTACGGGAGCATCAGGAGGCCGCCGGAGCCCGCCGGCACCTGCGCGGCGAGCTCGAGCATCTCCTGCTCGGCGTCCTGCCCGAGGTCCGGTGCCAGCGCGTCGCCGGCCCACTGCAGGACGACGCCCCCGTTGTTGATCGCCCCGCCGACCACCCAGCGTCCCGGCGTCAGCGCGGAGCAGAACACCCGTCCGCGTGGGTCCACCACCGGGCGGTCGACGACGACGCGCAGCGCTCCGCTCGTCCCCACCGAGCAGGCGGCCACCCCCGGCAGCACGGCACCGACGCCGAGGTTCGCGAGGGGGCCGTCCGCGGCGCCGACGACCACCGGCGTCTGCGGCGGCAGGCCGAGCGCTGCCGCCTCGGCGGGCAGCAGCCCCGGCAGGACCGTCGTCGTCGGCACGAGCTCGGGCAGCTGGTCGGGGACGACCCCGGCGAGAGCCAACGCCTCCGCGTCCCACGCCAGCTGCTCCAGGTCGAGCAGACCGGTCGCCGAGGCGATCGAGTGGTCGACCACGAGGGACCCGCACAGCCGCAGCAGCACGTACTCCTTGATGCCCAGCCAGCGCCGCACCGCGGCGCAGAGCTCCGGCTCCTCCTCGCGGAACCA
>JACIXM010000264.1 GCA_014360395.1 Actinotalea sp. | reverse complement strand
GACCACAGGAGCTCCTCGCCCGCCGCGGCCGTGGTGTCCAGGCCCACCAGGTGACGGTGCCCGGTCCCGACGACGAGCCCGTCCGGGCCGGCCCACAGGTTGGTGTTGGACGAGAGCTCCGGCGCCTCGACCGTGCGGAGCACCTGGCCGGTGGACGGGTCGACCTGGCGGACGGGTCCCGCGGCCGAACCGAGCCAGAGGGCACCGTCGGACCCGAACGCGACGCCACCGGAACCCCAGTCCGTCAGGGCCGGTGAGGGCAGGGCCGGCACCAGACCGAGCACGCGCCCGGAGCGGGCGTCGATCACGAGGGCAGAGCCGTCCTCGACGTTCGTGACCGCCACCCGCGAGCCGTCCGGGCTCAGGGCCACCTCGCCGGCCGACCAGGGCAGGACCACCGGGCCCTGGACCACCGCACCGGAGACGACGTCGTACGTCGTGACGGTGGCGCACCCGGGGGGGCGGCCGGCGGGGTCGAACGGCCGCAGCTCGAGGGGGTCGCGCCGGAACCAGCAGCGGGTGCGGGGGGAACCGACCGTGTAGTGCACGGCCACGGAGCCGTCCGCGCTGATCCGGATCGCAGACCCAGGCCCGCCCGGGAGCGTGATCTCACCGAAGCGGTCGTCCACGTCGCCCGTCTCGAGGTCGAGGACGACCGGTTCGGCTCCGCCCCCGAGGCCGACGACGGCGGTGCGCCCGCCCGGCAGGAGCGCGCCCGCCAGGCCCGCACCCACGTAGTCGATCTTCTCCCCCACCCAGGTGTGCCCGAGGAAGCCCTGCGACGCGGCGAAGGTCCCCAGCAGGGCGGAGAGGCTTCCCGCGGACTCCGGCCAGCGGTGGTGCGCCTCGACGGCGAGGAGCGCGGCGACGCTCCGGTCGGTCGACCGCAGGGTCAGGGAGGTGCTCACCAGCGCCGCCAGCTGCGCCTCGTCCCGCGCGGCGCGGGCGGCGGCGGCACGGTCGGTGGCCCGGTCGCTGCTGCCGACGGCGAGCCCCGTCGCCACCAGGGACACCGCCAGCAGCACCGCGCTGGCGACGAGCAGGCCACGCAGCCGTCGGGCCTGCCGGGCCTCGCGCCGCAGCCGAGTCTGCGCCTCGTCCGCCTCCCGTGCGCGCATCCGCACCGAGCTCTCGAGAAAGGCGGCCTCCGTCTCGGTCAGGTCCGCGCCCGTGGCCGCCCGCCACTCCAACGTCGCGTCGAGCCGAGCTCCTCGGTAGAGCTCGCTCACCGGCCTGCCGAGCGCCTCCCAGCCCTCCGCGGACGCCACGAGGTGCCGCATGACCCGGAGCCCGGCGCCCTCCTCGTCGAGCCAGGACCGCAGGCGCGGCCACGCGTTGACCAGGGCCTCGTGCGCGATCTCGACCGTGCCCCGGTCGGCGGTCAGCAGACGGGCGCCGACCAGCTCGGCCAGGACCCGCTCGCGGCCGGGTTCGTGCCCCAGGGACGACAGCGGCAGCCGGCGCCGGGTCGCGATCCCGTCCGGCGCGGGGACGACCAACCTCAGCAGCAGCGAGCGGCACAGGTACCGGTCCGACGCCCGCAGGTTCTCGTAGAGACGCTCGGCGGAGCGGGCGACCGCGCCCGCGATGCCACCGGACTCCTCGTAGGCCTCGACCGTCAGCACGGCGCCGTCGCGCCGCCGCCAGGTCTCCGCGAGCGCGTGCGAGAGCAGCGGCAGCGGCCCCGCCTGCCCGGCGACGTCCCGCAGCAGCAGGTCGACCAGCCCGTGCTCGAGGCGGAGCCCGGCAGCTGCGGCCGGGCCCTCGATCGCGGCACGGAGCGCCTCGCCCTGCAACGGCGCCACGAGGTGCAGGCCTCGCTCGGCGAGGTCCCCCAGGGCGGGCACGGTCCGCAGGCCGCTGACCTGGTCCGCGCGCACCGCGATGAGCACCGTCGTCCCGTCCGCCACGGCGTCCACGAGACGGCGGCAGCAGGCCGCCACCTCGTCCTCGTCGTGCTGGAGCAGGAACAGCTCCTCCATCTGGTCGACGGCGACGACACCGCCGGCCTCCCGCGCCAGGGCGGCGTCGATCGTCGCGAGGGGGTGGGCGCCGGGCACGACGACGACGGTGCGCCGCCCGCGCCGCTCCAGCGCGGCGAGGACCCCGGCCCGCAGCAGCGAGCTCTTCCCGGACCCGGACGGGCCGGTGAGCACCAGCAGGGGCGTCACGGTCAGACGCTCCAGGCAGGCGCGGATCTCCTCGTCGCGGCCGTAGAACACCGCGTGGTCGCTCGCGTCGTAGGCGGCCAGGCCCTTGTACGGGCAGATGTCGCTCGCCCGGGTCGGCGCCTCGCCGGGCGCGAGCCCCGGGTCCTGGTGCAGCACGTCGTGCTCCAGCCGCACCAGATCGGGCCCGAGGTCGACCCCGAGGTCCTCGGCGAGCGTCCGACGGGCCCGACGCAGGGTGGCGAGGGCGTCGGCCTGCCGGCCGCACCGGTACTGGGCGAGGCACAGCGCCGCCCACCGGCGCTCCCGCAAGGGGTCGGCGCTGACCGCGACCTCTGCGTCGGCGGCGACCCGGCGGTGCTCCCCGACGGCCAGCCGCGCCTCCAGCAGGTCCTCCTCGACGGTCCGACGGACCTCGGCGAGGCGCTCGGCCTCCGCCCGCCCCGGCTCCCAGTCACCCAGCTCGGCGTACGCCGGACCGTCCCACAGCGCCAGCGCCCGGACGAAGGCGGACACCGCCCGGTCGGGCTCCCCTCTCGCCGCGTGGAGCCGCCCGCGCAGCACCTCCTCCTCGAAGCGCCACGCGTCCGACGCGTCGGCGTCCACCAGCAGGCGGTACCCGGTGGGCGTCGTGACCACGTGGTCCGGGCCGACGACACGGCGGACACGACTGACGGCGGCCTGCACCTGCTTGGGCCACGTCGCCGGGAGGTGCTCGCCCCACAGAGCGTCGGCGATCTCCTCCGGGCTCACCGCCGTGCCTGCACGGAGGACGAGGACCGCAAGGACGGTGCGTTCGCGCGGACTGAGGAGGGTCGCCCCCGTCACGCGGAGCGGGCCGAGCACCTGGATGCTCATGCGCCCATGGTCACGACCGGCGTGATGCGGGTCAAGACCCGGGCATACCCGACCAATACCGGGCACGCGCCGGACGCGTACCGACGAGGGGGACCGTCACCGGCATGAGGACTGCCCAGCGCGGCGTGCAGATCGCCGTGATCCTCCCCGATCTGCCCACGACGCTCCCGTCTCGCGCTGACGACCGGCCGCGCCCCGGCGGATCATCCACGTCGCGGGGGCAGGCGGCCGGACTCGTCGTTGCGGCCCTCCTCCTCGGCGTCTTCGTCGGGTCAGCCGTCCCGACCCTCTCGGTCGGCGCCGGCTCCGGACCGGTGCACCCGCTCCACCTTCGGCTCGACCGGGAGCACACGAACCGCATCCCCCTCGGGCCGAGCGGGCCGGTAACGCCCCTCCGGGAGAAGCTCAGCACGGAGCACCTCAACCGCGTCGCTCTCGGCCCCGGCACAGGAGAACCGCTGCCTGCCGCACAGGGCCGCAGTCAGCCCGGCGACGACTGAGAGCCGTCGAGGCGCCCTTCCGGCGAGCGCTGCCGGCCGCGGACCGGGTCAGCGCCGACCGGGCCGTGCGGCAGAGCCGCCCCCACGCCGAGCTGTCCTGAGTGTCCATTGGCGGCGGACCGACCGGCACGCCCGTGCCGCGCCGCCTAGCATCGCCCGCGTGACCTCCGGCCCCCCGCACGACCCGCCCGCCGAGATCCGCCCGACCCCGCCCCGGCGCCCGCAGCGCTGGTGGGCCCTGCTGGTGGTGGGCCTGCTCGGCGGGTTCATGTCCGGGCTGTTCGGCGTGGGCGGCGGCATCCTCATGGTCCCGCTGCTCATCCTCCTGGCCGGGCTGAACCAGAAGCAGGCCGCCACGACGTCCCTCGCCGCGATCATCCCCGCCGCGCTCGTCGGCTCGGCGACCTACCTGGCCAACGGCAGCGTGGACGTCGTCGTGGCGGGGGTGGTCGCCATCGGCGGGATCATCGGCTCCTACCTCGGCGCCCTGCTGCTGCGACGCATCCCCATCCGGTGGCTGCGATGGCTCTTCATCGCCCTGCTCGTCGTGGTCGCGGTCCGGATGTTCCTCACCGTGCCCGAGCGGGGGGCGGACATCGAGCTGACGCCGCTCGTCGTCGCCGGGCTCGTGGCGACCGGCCTGTTCATGGGCGTCGCCGCCGGCCTCTTCGGCATCGGCGGGGGCGTCATCCTCGTGCCGATCCTCATCACCGTGTTCGGCCAGGGTGACCTCGCGGCCAAGGGCACGTCCCTGCTGACGATGCTGCCGACGGCCATCATGGGCACCGTCACGAACCTGCGCGGACGCATGGTCGACCTGCGCGCCGGGGCCGTCGTCGGGGTCGGCGCCACCGTGGCCTCCTTCGGCGGGGCCTCGCTGGCGTTCCTGCTCCCGCCGCGCGCCTCGACGGTGCTCTTCGCGCTCCTCGTGGTCGTCGCCGGGGTGCAGCTCACCGTCCGGGCGATCCGGCTGCAGCGCGAAGGCCGCTAGACGGGCTCAGCCTGGAGCCTGCCGGGCACCGGCGCCGGCGTCGCGCTCGTCCTCGGGCTCGACGAAGAGCGCGAGCAGCTCGCCGACGTCGTGGCCCGCCTCGCGCGGGTGCCGGAACTGCACGTCCGGGTGCACGGAGTACTCGTTGCGCCGCCCCACCCGGGTCCGTGTGACGAAGCCAGCCTCCTCCAGGTCGGCCAGGATGCCCTGCGTCGCCCGCTCGGTGATGCCCACCAGCGCGCTGAGGTCGCGCACCCGCGCCTGAGGGTCCCGCGCCACGGCGATGAGCACGCGCGCATGGTTGGTCAGGAAGGTCCACGCCCGCGTGGGTACCGCGCCGTCGCTCCGCACGCGTCCCACTCTACGGAACGCGTTCGCATGAAGTTCTTTTCCTGTGTTTGCCTTCGCACATGGATCAGACCGCCCTCCTCGCCGGTGCTCCGGCCGCCGCCCTCCTCCTCGGCGCGGCCCTCCCCCCGGCCCGCGGCCGGACCGCCGTCGTCGCGGCGTCGACCGCGACCGTCGCCGCCGGCGTCGCAGCCACCCTCGGCGCGCTCGAGCCGTACCGTGCCGCGGTCGCGCTCCTCACGGCCCTGCTGGCCCTCGTCCTGACCCGCTTCTCGCTCCGCCACCTCGACGGGGACCCCTCGCGCCCGCGCTACGACCGCCTTCTCCTGCTGACCGCCGGCGCCGCGGTGCTGGCCGTCTCGACGCAGGACCTCCTGGTCCTCCTCGGCGCCTGGGTCCTCACCGGCGCTGCGCTCACCCCGCTCGTCGGCCACCACGGCGGCGCGGCCACCGCGGCCTCGGCCCGGGCCGTGGCCGCCCTGCGGCGGACCAGGGCGGTCGGCGACGGCGCCCTGCTCGTCGCCGTCGCGCTCCTGGCGGTGGCGGCCGGCAGCACGTCCCTGCCCGAGGTCGTCGCCTGGGCCGAGGGCAGCGACTCCCCCGTGCTCACCGTGGCGGGCGCCGCACTGCTCGTCACCGCGGCCGCGCGGGCGGGCCTGCTGCCGTTCAGCCGGTGGGTGCCCCTGAGCGTCGTCGCCCCCGCGCCGGTGTCCGGGCTGCTGCACGCGGGCGTCGTCAACGCTCCGGTCGTGCTGCTGCTCCAGCTCCACCCCGTCTGGGCCGACGGCGTCCTGCCGGTGGCCCTCGCGGCGCTCGGCCTGGGCACCGCGGTCCTGACGTTCCCGCGCCTGCTGGTGCGTGCGGACGTCAAGACCCGCCTGGCCTGGTCGACCACCGCGCAGATGGGCTTCATGCTCGCCCTCCTCGCGGTCGGTGCCCACGCGGCCGCCGTCATCCACCTCGCCCTGCACGGCATCTACAAGGCCACCGCCTTCCTCACCGCGGGGGACCAGATCTCCCGGGCGCGCCGCGACCCGCTGCCGACGACGGCTGCGCGCACCCGCGTCCTGGGCGCGGCCGGCGGATTCC
>JACIXM010000263.1 GCA_014360395.1 Actinotalea sp. | reverse complement strand
TCGGCAGGTCCTGGACCTCGCGGCCCCCGCCGGCGCCGCGGGACAGCTGGGCGTTGGCGGCGAAGAGGTAGCCGGCGAGCGCGAGGACGAGCGCGACCCCGACGGCGCCGCGCAGCGCGGGCCATCGCCGGGGCACGGCCGGGTCCGCGTGCTCGGGCACGGCGCCTCCTCCCTGGGCGCGCACGGTCCACCGTGCGCGCACCACTACGCTAGACGACGAACGACGGGTGCCCCTGGTGCCCTGGGACCCCCTGAGGAGACGTCGTGCCCGAGTCGAAGCCGCCGCGCAAGAAGGCGACCCACCCCGCGGCCCCCGCCCCGGCGAAGAAGGTCGAGGGCAATCCTCCCTGGCTCGTCCCCACCATGCTGACGCTCATGATCCTCGGGCTGGTCTGGATCGTGGTCACCTACGTGTCCCAGACGCGGTGGCCGATCCCGGAGATCGGGAACTGGAACCTGGCGATCGGGTTCGTGCTGCTGTTCGCGGGCTTCGGCCTGACGCTGCGCTGGCGCTGAGCACCCCGGGTCCCTGACCCCGCCGGCGTCCGCCGACCCGGACAGCCGGCCCTTCGGCGCGCCCGCACGGCGCCGCCGCCGTGCGGCGTCCCACCTGCGCCGTCACCCACCGCGCTCGCCACGCGGCCGGCACCATCCCTGCTGCCCGTCCACACCGCCTCGTCCACAGCCGTGGACAGCTCTGTGGAGAACTACACGGTTGTCATTGTCCCCACCGGTGCACAACTCTGTGGATAACTACACCGGTGTTATTCCACAGGTGTGCACGGGCCGGTGGACGGGGACGCCGCGGCGTCCGACGCGCAGCAGCGGTCAGAGGTACGGCACGGTGCCGAGCGCGGCGAGGTATTTCAGGGACACGGCACCGACGAGCAGCAGGAGGACCAGCAGCGGGACCACGACGGCGACCGCCGCCCGCAGGCGACGCGGCGCGTAGGCGAACGCGGCACCCAGCACGAGGCCGACGAGGAACCCGCCGAGGTGCGCCTCCCAGGCGATCCCCGGGACCACGAAGCCCAGCACGCCGTTGATCGCGACGAGCACGATGATCCCGCGGGCATCACGGCGCAGCCGCCGGAGCACGGGGAGCAAGGCCCCGAAGAGTCCGAACACCGCACCGGAGGCGCCGACGACACCCGTGCGGAAGGCGTCGGGCGTCGTGGCGAGCAGCGTGAACATGACCGTCCCGCCGAGCACCGACAGCAGGTACAGGGCGAGGAACCGGCCGCGGCCCAGGGCCTGCTCGAGCAGGGGACCGAGCAGCCACAACGCGTACATGTTGAACGCGATGTGCAGCACCATCGACGTGCTGTGCAGGAACCCGGCGGTGACGAAGCGCCACGGCTCGAACGCCCCGGCTAGCGGCGAGAAGATCCAGGCGTGGGTCCACGCGGTGCCGCCGATCCCAGCGATCCCGAGCTGGAGCCCGAAGCTGACGACGCACAGGCCGATGAGCGTCAGGGTGACCACCGGCCGGCCCTGGCGCAGCGGCGCACCGAAGGCGGTGCGCGCCACGGGCGCGGTACGGGCCGACTCGCGCACGCAGTCCACGCAGTGCACGCCGACGGCGGCCTGCCGCTGGCACTGCGGGCACGCCGGCCGCCCGCACCGCTGGCACCGGACGTAGGAGACGCGGTCCGGGTGGCGCGGGCACACCGGGACGGCCTCCGGGCCGGTCGCGGGCTGCCCGGGCTGCGGGGGACCAGGGGTGCTCATCGACGCTCCTTCACCGGTGTGCGTCGGGCCGGGCACCCGTGGGGTGCCCGGCCCGGTGTCTG
>JACIXM010000262.1 GCA_014360395.1 Actinotalea sp. | reverse complement strand
GAGGCCCAGGCGCGCCAGGCGCTCGTCGACCTGGGCCTGACGCCGGTCATCACGCAGGAGGAGAGCGACGAGGAGCCCGGCACGGTGGTCCGCCAGAGCCGGTCCCCGGGTCCGGTGCCGCAGCGCAGCGACGTGGAGATCTTCATCGCGACCGAGCGCCAGCCGGAGAACGTCAGCGTCCCCGACCTGTTCAACCTCACCGTCGACACCGCCGAGCAGCGGCTCAACGCCAACAGCCTCAACCTCGGCACCCAGACGGAGGAGGCGTCCGACGAGGTCCAGGCCGGCCGCGTGATCCGCAGCGAGCCGACCGCCGGGTCCCAGATCCCTGAGGGCAGCTCGGTGAACGTCGTGGTGTCCTCGGGCCCGGCCCCGCAGGAGACACCGCCCGCCGAGGAACCGCCGGCCGAGGAGGACTGACCACGGCAGGACACGGCAGGAGCACATGACGAAGCCCGCGACCGCCCGGTCGCGGGCTTCGTCGTCGTCGGGGGTTGTCAGCCCGGGGTGGACGCAGAGCGAGAGGGACCAGCCGGGGGGCCGGTGTCAGCCGTGAGGGGTGGCTCCGGCCGCATCCCGCACGAGCGGGGCCATGCCCTCGGAGGCAGCGACGGCCCCCACGAGCCCGCACAGCTCCAGCCAGTTCGCCAGCAGCCGGTGCCCGCCCTCGGTGAGGACGGACTCGGGGTGGAACTGCACGCCGTGCAGAGGCAGCTCGCGGTGCTGCAGGCCCATGATCACACCGGCGCCGTCCTCGGCCGCGGTCCGGGCCGTGACCACCAGCTCGCGCGGCACCGTCCCGTCCACGACCGCCAGCGAGTGGTACCGGGTCGCGGTGAACGGCGTCGACAGCCCGGCCAGCACCCCGGCGCCCTCGTGCCGGACGAGGCTGGTCTTGCCGTGCATGAGCTCCGGGGCGTGGGTCACCGTCGCGCCGAACACCTCGCCGAGGGCCTGGTGGCCGAGGCAGACGCCGAGCATCGGCGTGCCGTCGTCGGCGCAGTCGCGGATGACGTCCATGGACTCGCCCGCGGCGCGCGGCGTGCCGGGGCCGGGAGAGATCAGGACGCCGTCGTACGTCGCGCGCTCCTGGCGGGACGGGACGGCGTCGTTGCGCACCACGACCGTCTCGGCCCCGAGCTGGTCGAGGTAGCCGACGATCGTGTAGACGAACGAGTCGTAGTTGTCCACGACAAGGATCCGGGTCATCTCACTCATCCACCGTGATGTCGTTGAAGGGCATGAGGGGCTCGATCGCGGGGAAGAGCCACGTGAAGCACACGGCCACGACCGCCGCCGCGAGCAGCACGAGGAGCACCACCCGCAGCCACGCCGGCCCCGGCATCACCCGCCACAACCATCCGTACATCAGGAACCTTCCCCGCCGGTCAGCTCCACCGGGATGCCGGCGTCCGTGGGCATCCAGTAGTCGAGCTCGCCGTGCACGATGAAGCGTTCCCGCGAGGAGAACAGGGGATGGCAGGTCGTCATGGTGATCATCGCCGTCGTCGGCTCGGCGGTCGGGTCCCCGGGCACGGGCGCGATGACGTCGACGTCCTGGGGCAGGACGATCTGCGTGGCGCTCACCCGGTAGACGTACCAGGCGTCCTCGGTCTGCACGACCAGCGCGTCGCCGAGCCGGAGCTCCTCGACCCGGTGGAACGGCTTGCCGTAGGTGTTGCGGTGGGCCGCGATCGCGAAGTTGCCGATCTCGCCGGGCATCTGGGTCCCGGGGTAGTGGCCGATGCCGAGGACGTCGAGGACGTCCGCACGCGTGACCCCCTCGCTGATCGGCTGGACGTAGTCCGGGCCCCAGCGCGGGACCGCGAGGGTCGCGAACGTGGTGCCGTGGGGCGGGGCGTCCATCACCGGCGCCGGGTCACGCTGCTCGGCGTCCGGTGCCGCCACCACCGTGTCCGGGGCCGCGTCCCCCGTCCGCGCCCAGCCGAGGTCCTGCACCACCTGCTCCTGCGCCCGCTCCGCGACGACGTCGGTCCAGAAGAGCTGCCAGAACACGAACAGGCCCAGCAGCACGCCGAGGGTGATGAGGAGCTCGCCGAGGACGCCCACCACCGTCGCGCCGGCGGAGCGCCGTCCGGCCGTCCGACGCTGCCGCCGCAGCGCCCGCCGCGTCACGGCCGGCCCGGGTACCGCGACGCCCGCCCCGCTCATCCCTGCCGTCGTCATGAGCCGACCGCCTCCTCCTGCCCGGGCACCTGCGCGTACCGCAGCTCCATGGCGCCGTCGTAGGCGGGCAGCCGTGCGGAGTCCGTGACGGTCACCTCCCACCCGAGCCCGTACGCCTCCACGTAGTCCAGGTACCGCTGGACCGCCTGCGAGTCGTACAGCGCGTCGAGCAGCTGGTCGGGGTCACCGATCGCCGTGACGGTGTACGGCGGGGAGTAGACCTGGTCGTGCAGCAGGAGCACGTTGCCCACGCACAGGAACGCGGAGGTGGAGATGACGCGCTGGTCCTGCAGGCCCATCGCCTCGGCGCCGCCGGACCACAGCGCGTTGATCACCGCCTGGAGGTCCTGCTGGTGCACGACGAGGTCGTTGTTGGACACCCCCGGGGGGCGCGGTCCGCTGAGGCGGGCGTCGGACAGCGCGACGGTGACACCGGGGCCCGAGACGGGCACGCGTCCCGCGGCGAGGCGCACCAGGTCGGCGAGCGGGTCGGACGCCGGCGCGTCCGCCTCCACGACGTCGGTCAGGGCGTCGATCTCCCGCTGGAGCTGGCGGACCTCCGTGGCGAGCGCCTCGGCCCGCTGCCGCTCGGCCTCCACGAGGCTCGGCAGGTCCTGGACCTCGCGGCCCCCGCCGGCGCCGCGGGACTGGTGGGCGTTGGCGGCGAAGAGGTAGCCGGCGAGCGCGAGGACGCGCGCGACCCCGACGGCGCCG
>JACIXM010000261.1 GCA_014360395.1 Actinotalea sp. | reverse complement strand
GCCCGCCGAACCTGCCGCGCCCGCCGAACCTGCCGCGCCCGCCGAACCTGCCGCGCCCGCCGAACCTGCCGCGCCTGCCGTCGCTGCCGCCCGCGCGTCGGCGTCGGCGACGTCGACCGGCCGGGCGTGCCGGCCCTGGGCGACCGGGACGCCGTCGGACGGGGTCTTGTCGAGCAGGTCGTCCAGGTGTCGCGCCAGCGACGCCGCGGAGCGCGGCCGCACCTGCGGGTCCTTCGCGAGCATGCGCATGACGACGTCGGCCAGGGCCGGGTCGACCGTCGTCGGCAGCGGGGGGACCGCCGTGTTGACGTGCGCCACGGCGATGTCGACCGCCGTGGAGCCGGTGAAGGGCCGGTGCCCCACCAGCGCCTCGTAGGCGACGATCCCGAGGGAGTAGATGTCCGAGGCGGGCGTCGCGGCGCGCCCCATCGCCTGCTCGGGCGAGAGGTACTGCGCGGTGCCCATGACCATCCCGGACGCCGTCATCGGCACCTGGTTGATGGCCGTCGAGATGCCGAAGTCGGTGATCTTCACCTGGCCGGTGCGCGCGACGAGGATGTTGCCGGGCTTGACGTCCCGGTGCACCACCCCGGCGACGTGGGCCGCGTGCAGGGCGCGTGCGGTCTGGGCGAGGATCGGCAGCAGGCGCCGGGTCGGCAGCACGGGCTGCCGGTCCAGCAGGTCCGACATGGGCTCGCCGAGGATCAGCTCCATGACCAGGAACGCCGAGCCGTCCTGCTCCCCGTAGTCGTACAGCGCGGCGATGTTGGGGTGGGACAGCTGGGCGCTGTTGCGCGCCTCGGCGCGGAACCGCTCGAGGAACCCGGCGTCGCCGGCGAACTCCTCCCGCAGCACCTTGACGGCGACGTCGCGGCCCAGCGCGGTGTCGTGCGCCGCCCACACCTCGCCCATGCCGCCGACCGCGATCCGGGTGCCGAGACGGTAGCGGTCGCCCAGGGCGATCCCCTCGACCGGCTTCACGGCGCACCGCCGCCGCGCGCGGGGCTCACTGCAGGGCCGCCTGGATGACGGCCCGCGCGATGGGCGCGGCGACGGCACCGCCGGTCGCCTCGCTGCCGAGCGACCCGCCGTTCTCGACGACGACGGCGACGGCGATCTGCGGGTCGTCGGCGGGGGCGAAGGCGGTGAACCAGGCGTGCGCGTCGTTCTCGTTGCCGGTCTGGGCGGTGCCGGTCTTGCCGGCGACCTGGACGCCGTCGATCCGCGCGGCCCGGCCGCTGCCGTTCTCCACGACGCCGATCATCATCTCGGTCAGCTCGCGGGCCGTCTCCCGCGAGACGGCCCGGCCCATCTCGTCCGCCGCCGTCCGGTCGACGACCTCCAGGTCGGCGCTGCGCACCGCCGCGACGGAGTACGGGCGCATGAGGACGCCGTCGTTGGCGACGGCGGCCGACAGCATCGCCACCTGCAGCGGGGTCACGCGCACCTCGTACTGCCCGATCGCAGAGAGAGCGGTCTGCGGGGCGTCCGGATCGGCGGGGAAGGAGCTCTCGGTCACTCTCATCGGCACGGACAGCGCCTCGGAGAAGCCGAACGCCTCGGCCTGCTGACGCAGCACGTCCGCGCCGAGGTCCAGACCGAGCTGGCCGAACGCCGTGTTGCAGGAGATCCGCAGGGCGTCGCCGAGGGTCTGGGTCCCCGTGGGCGAGCAGGCGGCGCCGCCGAAGTTCGGCAGCGTGCGGCTGGTCAGCGGCAGGTCCAGCTCCACCGGTGCGGGGATCTCCTCGGCGGGGTCCAGGCCGTTCTCCAGCGCCGCGGCCGCCGTCACGATCTTGAAGACGCTGCCCGGGGGGTACAGGTCGCCGCGCAGGGCGCGGTTCACCATCGGCCGGCCCTCGTCGGCGGCGTACGCCTCCCACGCAGCGGTCGCGTCCGCCTGCGTGTGCGAGGCGAGCGCCGCGGGGTCGTAGGCCGGCTTCGAGACGAGCGCGAGGATGGCGCCGGTCCGCGGGTCCAGGGCGACGACGGCGCCCCGCTGGTCACCGAGGGCGTCCCAGGCCGCCTGCTGCACGGCGGGGTCGACGGTGGTCTCGACGATCGCGCCCTGCGGCTGCCGGCCCGTCACCAGGTCCTGCAGGCGCCGCAGGAAGAGCGAGTCCGCGGTGCCGTTGAGCTCGGTGTTCATGGCCGACTCCATCTCGGAGCGGCGGTAGACGACCGAGTAGTAGCCGGTCAGGTGCGCGTACAACGGGCCGTCGGTGTAGACGCGCTGGTACCCGAACACGTCGTCGACGGGCACGGAGGACGCGACGGTCTCCCCGCCGACGACGATCGGGCCGCGCGGGGTGCCGAACTCGCGGTAGAGGGTCCGCACGTTGCGCTCGTCGGCGTTGAGGTCCGGTGCGGTGACGAACTGCACCCAGGTGCTGCTGAGCATGAGGGCGAGGAACATCACGACGACGACCGTCGCGAGCCGGCGCAGGGGCGTGTTCACCGCAGGTCCCCCACGTCGATCCGCTCGGTCTCCTGGTCCGGTCCGTCGCCCGCGGGACCGGCGACGCCCGCGGCGGGCACGTCGTCCTCGAGGACCGCGACGGGCGCCGGTGCCCCGGGCACGGGGGGCACGGCGGCGGTGGGCCGGCGGGCGCTGTCGGAGATGCGCAGCAGCAGGGCGACGATGACCCAGTTGGCCAGCAGCGAGGACCCGCCGTAGGCGAGGAACGGCATCGTCAGGCCGGTCAGGGGGATGAGCCGCGTCACGCCGCCGACGACGACGAAGCACTGGAACGCGACGACGAAGGACAGGCCGCCGGCGAGCAGCTTGCCGAAGCCGTCGCGGACGCCGATCGCCGTCCGCAGGCCCCGCTGCGCCAGCACCAGGTAGGCCAGCAGCATCGCGAGCAGCCCGGTGAGCCCGAGCTCCTCCCCCAGCGACGCGACGATGAAGTCGGACTCGGCGAACGGCACGAGGTCGGGCCGCCCCTCGCCCCAGCCGGTACCCATGAGGCCGCCGTTGGCCATGCCGAACAGCCCGCGGACCAGCTGGCCGGACCCGCCGGGCGAGGCGTTGAACACGGCGTTGTCGAAGGCGTTCAACCACGCCTCGAACCGCGCGTTGACGTGGGCGAAGGTGCTCGCCGCGACGAACGCGCCGCCGGCGAACAGGACCATGCCGATGACGATCCAGCTGAGCCGCTCCGTGGCGATGTAGAGCATCGCGACGAAGAGGCCGAAGAACAGCAGGGACGTGCCGAGGTCGCGCTGGAAGATCAGCACCGCGAGCGACGCCGCCCACACGAGCAGGATCGGGCCGAGGTCCCGCGGGCGCGGCAGCTGCAGCCCGAGCACCTTGGGTCCCGCCAGGGCGAGGGTGTCCCGGTTGGTGACGAGGTACCCGGCGAAGAAGACGGCCAGCGCGATCTTGCCGAGCTCGGCGGGCTGGAAGGAGAAGCCGGCGATCCGGATCCAGATCTGCGCGCCGTTGATCTGGGCGCCGAGCCCCGGCACGAGCGGCAGCGCGATGAGGCCGAGGGCCACGATCATCGCCGTGTAGGTGTACCGGCGCAGCGTGCGGTGGTCCCGCAGCACGACGAGGACCACGGCGGCCAGGACGACGGCGAGCGCGGTCCAGCCGAGCTGGCGACCGGCGAAGTCGGTCTCCCGGCCGCGCAGGGCGTAGGCGAGGTCGAGCCGGTAGATCATCGCCAGGCCGATGCCGTTGAGGGCGACGACGACGGGTAGCAGCACCGGGTCGGCGTACGGGGCGCGCCAGCGCAGCACGAGGTGCATGCCGAGCGCGAGGCCGACCAGGCCCACCGCGTAGCCGGTGATGCCCGCGGGGACGGTGTCCTGGGTCGCGATCCCGACGAGCGCGTACGCGCCCACACCGAGCAGGAGGGCGGGGACGAGGAGCAGGAGCTCGAGGTGGCGGCCGGGTCGCGCCCGGTACGGGATCACCGTGGCCATACGCTCACCTCCTCCTGACGCTCCCCCCTGCCGGACCGGTTCCCGATGCCCCTGACGCCACCGACGACCCCTGCGGCAGGTCCGGTCATGCGCCGGGGTCCGGTTCGAGGGCGGCGGCGCGCTCGCGGGCGTGCTGCAGGTCGTCCGCGGGGATGGTCTGGGCCAGGCGGTCCCGGACGAAGCCGGGCAGCTCGTCCACCTGGATGTCCGTCGTCTCCACGACCGTGGACAGCTCGAAGCCGGCCACGGACTGCGGGATGCCCTGGTAGATCGCGACCCGGCCGTCGTCGACCCCGACGTAGTACTGCTGCTGGGTCCAGCGGTACCCGAGCCAGCCGGCCGTCGCGACCCCGGCCACGACGACGACCACCGCCGCGAGCAGGACCAGGCGGCGGCGCCACGGCGAGGGGTCCGGCTCCTCCTCGTCCTCGCGGACGGGGCGGGCGGGCGCGGCGCCGTCGTCGTCGGACTGCGTTCGGGCGCGGGCGGACATCTGGGCGGCGCGCGCGGCGGCGCCCTCCCCGCCCAGGCTGGGCCGCTTGCGGTCCTTGGCGGCCGCCCCGACGACGGCGGACGTCGTGGAGGGCGCGGCGCCGTCGGGCAGGTCGTCGACCTCGACGACGTCGCCGACGACCACCGTGATGTTGTCCGGGCCGCCGCCGCGCAGGGCGAGACGGACGAGCTGGTCGGCGCACGCGTCGGGGTCGCTGATCTCGGTCAGCGTCGCGGCGAGGGTGTCGGACGAGACGACGCCGGACAGCCCGTCCGAGCACAGCAGCCAGCGGTCCCCGGGCCGGGCCTCGCGCACGGACATGTCCGGGGCGATCTCCATGTCGAAGTCTCCGAGCACGCGCAGCAGGACCGACCGCTGCGGGTGGTGCTCCGCCTCCTCGGCGCTGATCTTGCCGGTGTTGACGAGGTGCTGGACGAAGGTGTGGTCCGTGGTCACCTGCGCCAGCCGGCCGTCGCGCAGCAGGTAGGCCCGGGAGTCCCCGATGTGCGCCATGGCGAGCTTGTTGCCCGAGCGCAGCAGCGCCGTGACCGTGGTGCCCAGGCCGGCGAGCTCGGGCTCGGCGTCGGCGCGGGCGAGGAGCTCCTGGTGGGCGGTGGACAGCGCGCGCGTGAGCTCGGCGAGGGCGTCGTCGGGGCCGTGCGCCTCGTCGTCCAGGGGCGCCAGGTGCGCCACCGCGAGGGAGGAGGCGACGTCGCCGCCGGCGTGGCCGCCCATGCCGTCCGCGACGACGAGGAGGTGGGGGCCCGCGTAGCCGGAGTCGTCGTTCTTCGCGCGCACCAGTCCCACGTCGGACCGGGCGGCGTACCGCAGGGCGATGGACACGCGGGCTTACCTCTGCAGCTCGAGGGTGCTCTGCCCGACCCGGATCTGGATGCCGGGGCGTACGGGGGTGGGGCCGTCGACACGCCGGCGGTCGACGTAGGTGCCGTTCGTGGAGCCGAGGTCCTCCACGAACCACTGGCCGCCCTCGGGATACACGCGGGCGTGGCGGGAGGAGGAGTAGTCGTCGTCGAGCACGAGGGTGCAGGACGGCGCGCGGCCGATGAGGATCGCCGACGTCCCCAGCGGCAGCGTCGTGCCACGCAGCGGGCCCTCGACGACGACGAGGCGGCGAGGGCCGGTGTCCCGGCGCGGGATGGGCGACGGGCGCTGCTCGGCCTGGCGACCCTCGGGCCGGCCGCCGGCGGGCGGGCCGGCCGGGGCGGCGAGCGGGTTCTGCTCCCGGCGCAGCCGACGGACGATGCGGGTGCCGTACAGGTCACGGCGCAGGACGCCGATGGCGGCGAGGACGAACAGCCACAGCAGGACCAGGTAGCCCAGCCGCAGCAGGGTGATCGTGAGCTCGCTCACCCTCCCGTCACGCCTCCTCGGGGTCGTCCACGCCGGTCCAGAAGAGGATCCGCGTACGACCGATGGTGATGGTGTTGCCGTCGACGAGGGTCGCGGCCGGCACCTGGTGGCCCTCGACGAACGTGCCGTTCGTGGAGCCGAGGTCCGTCGCGACGACGCCGTCGGGGGTGACGCGGATCTCGAGGTGCTTCCGGGAGATGCCGGGGTCGTCGACGATGATGTCGGCCTCGCTCCCCCGCCCGATGACCGTGACCGGTCCGGTGAGCAGGTACCGCTGACCGTCGATGTCGACGAGGGGGTGGCGCATCGAGGCGGCGACCGTCGTGGCGGGCGCGACGGCGCCGCGGACGGTGGCGCTGCGCACCTGGAAGCGGCCCTCCTCGAGGGTCTCGTCCTCGACGAAGGCGACGGTCACGGGCCCGACGAACGCGTAGCGCTGGTGGGTGGCGTGCTCGGTGACGCTCGCCGCGAGCTCGTCGGCCAGCGGCTCGGCGCCCCAGGCCAGGACCTTCTCGTGGTCCTGCGGGGACAGGTCGATCGTGAAGTCGTTCGGCACCACGGTGCGGTCCCGGCCGACGACGGCGGCACGGTCGTCCACCTCGCGCCGCAGGGCGCTGGCGAGCTCCACGGGCTTGACCTCGCTGCGGAACGCCTTCGCGAACGCCGTGCTGACGACGCGCTCGACGCCCTTCTCGAACCGGTCGAGGACTCCCATGCCACCTCCTTCCCGTCTGGGGACGTTCCCGTGATCGGGACGGACCTGCACAGGTCCCCGGTGATGGTATCGGCCGGGCCTGGGTCGTGCCGGGCCGACGCGGGGTGAGCCGGGACACGGCGGTCCTCGTTCCCACGTTCGGAGCGGCTGCCGGTGCGTGCTAACCTCGTCCGTCGCGGGCAAGTGGCGAAATGGCAGACGCGCTGGCTTCAGGTGCCAGTGTCCGAAAGGACGTGGGGGTTCAAGTCCCCCCTTGCCCACCAACCAACGAAGGGCCGGTGACCTCGAGGTCACCGGCCCTTCGTCGTCCGTTCCACGCGTGGTCAGGCGTGGCCCGCCGGCGCCGTCGGGTCGACCGGACCGATGCGGAAGGGCCGCATCATCTCGTTGTCCTCGTGCTCGACGACGTGGCAGTGCCAGACGTACTGGCCGGCCCGGTCGAACCGCATCCGCACCCGCGTCACCTCGCCCGGATACGCGGTCACCGTGTCCTTCCACCCGAGCTCGTTGTCCTCCGGCGGACGTGGTGCCCCGACGGCGACGACGGTCATGGCCTCGTGATCCACCTCGATCGGCTGCCGGTCGACGACCTGGAACAGCGTCTCGTGCACGTGGATGGGGTGCGCGTCGGCGGTCGTGTTGAACACCTCCCACGACTCGACCGCGCCGACGGCGGGGTTCTCCGTGACGGGGTCGTGCCACATCCGGGCCGTCCACGTGCCCCCGCTGACGGTGCCGAGCAGCGCGGCGACCGGCGGCGGGTCCTCGGCCAGCTCCGGGGCCATGGACATCTCCTCCACCAGGGCGAGCGCGCGCGACGTCGTGGGCGTGAGCGGTGCCACGGCCGGCAGCTGGAGGAACTGCGCGGGGGTGCTCGGGTCCGGGGCCACCGCCGGGACGACGTCGAGGCGCAGGACGAGGCCGGTGGACTCCGGGTCCGCCACGGCGAAGTCCACGCCCGGCTCACCGCCGCCGAACGGCTCGTCCGGTCCGACGTTGGTGAGCACGTACGAGCCGACCGGCACCGCGGTGAGGTCCATTACGACGTCGGCGCGCTCGGCCGGCGCGAGGAGCAGCCGGCCGCCGGTGGTGGCCGTGAGGTCGACCGGCGCGGCGAGGAACCCGCCCTCGGTGCCGATCTGGGTCACCTGGGCCCCGGGGATCCCCGAGAAGTCCAGGACGAGGAACCGCGAGTTGCAGCCGTTGAGCAGCCGCAGGCGGTACCGGCGCTGCTCGAACCGGTGCACCGGCCACGTGGCGCCGTTGACCATGATCGTGTTCCCGAAGAACTCGGGGTTCCAGATGGGCGCGACGTCCCCGTCGGGGACGTACGGGCCGGTCGTGCCGTCGAAGAACTCCCGGGTGTCGGGGTAGAAGAGGGCGCCGTCGACGTGGAAGGTCCGGTCCTGGATGGCCAGCGGCAGCTCGTAGTAGGTCTTCTTCGCCGGGAACCCGTCGCCGTCGCGCGGAGCCGGGCCGGGCAGGGTGGCCGGCAGCCCGGTGCGGGTGTCCAGCACCGCCTTGTCGCCGTCCGGCCCTTCCCGCAGGAGGTAGAAGCCGGCCGGCCCGGCGTAGACGTTCAGCCGCGTCATCCCGAGCGTGTGGTCGTGGTACCAGAGGGTTCCCGCCCGCTGGGTGTTCGGGTACTGCGCGGTCGCCGTGCCGCGGGCCCACGAGGTCCCGTTGCGCGCCAGCGCCAGGCCGCCGAAGTACTCGTACCAGGTGCCGACCTCGGCGAAGCCGGCAGGGATGTCGTTCGCCGCGGGGAGGTACCACGCCTCCGGGTACCCGTCGCTCTCGTCGCCGACCCCTGCGGCGCCGTGCACGTGCGTGACCATCGGCACCGGGCCCGTGTACGGGCCGGGCACCGTCGTGAACACCCCTCGGTCGTCACGTCCCGCGTGCCCGCCGGGTGGGTTCGCCCAGTGCAGCGTGGGGTCGACCGGCAGCAGGTGCTGCAGGTAGCCGCCGGTCTGCGGGTCGACGAGCTCGTTGCGCCAGGTGATCCGCACGGGGGTGCCGTACCGCGCCTCGATGGTGAGGCTGGGGGCGTTGAACGCGAGCACGCCCTTCCGGTTGAGGGCCCGCGTGGGTCCGTAGGCCCACACCGTCGTCGCCGGGTACCCGGTGGGCAGGATCTGCTGGACGTGCTGGCGCAGGGCGATGTCGTAGACGTCGGCGTTCTTCCCCCCGCTCAGCCGCGCGGTGCCGGCGCGGGGCATGACCGGCGGCACGAGCAGCGGCGTGACCCACTTGGGCACGGCGCGCCCGTCGACGAGGGCGAGGTCCGCCAGGTCGGCGGTCGCCTCGACCGCGACCGCGCGGCCACGGAGCGAGGCGACGAACCACAGGCCGAAGCCCGCTGCGCCGGCCTTGAGCACGGTCCGCCGGGAGACGGTGGAGGGGCCGGCATCGTTGTCGGCCGGGTTCGGGAGCGTGGCGTCCGTCATGACTCCTCCTTGAGTCACGAAGCAGTAGTCACGGACG
>JACIXM010000260.1 GCA_014360395.1 Actinotalea sp. | reverse complement strand
GAGGGCGGTGGCGCCGCGGGGCGACACCCCCAGGGACAACGAGGGGGACTGGCGGGTGGCCCGGACGAGGTCGACGGAGTAGGCGAGCACGTCCGGCGCGACCTGCACGCGGGCGACCTCGGCGCGCGCCCGCGCGAGCTGCTCGGCGTCGGTGACGGCGCGGACCCCCGCACCGGCCAGGTCCCGCGGGTCGAAGCCGGCGGCGTGGCGGCGCAGCACCTCGATCTCCTGGTCGCGCTCGGGCAGGGGGAGCGTCAGCTTGAGCAGGAAGCGGTCCAGCTGGGCCTCCGGCAGCGCGTACGTGCCCTCGTATTCGACCGGGTTCTGGGTCGCGATGACCAGGAACGGCTCCGGCAGCCGGCGGGGCCTGCCGTCCACCGACACCTGTCGTTCCTCCATCGCCTCCAGGAGCGAGGCCTGGGTCTTCGGCGGCGTCCGGTTGATCTCGTCCGCCAGCAGGAGGTTGGTGAAGACCGGCCCCTCCCGGAAGGAGAACTCGGCCGTGCGGGCGTCGTACACCAGGGAGCCCGTCACGTCGCCGGGCATGAGGTCCGGGGTGAACTGCACCCGCTTGGTGTCCAGCTGCAGCGCCGTGCTGAGCGTCCGGACCAGGAGCGTCTTCGCCACGCCGGGCACGCCCTCGAGCAGGACGTGGCCGCGGCACAGCAGGGCGATGACCAGGCCGGTCACGGCGGCGTCCTGGCCGACGACGGCCTTGGCGACCTCGGCCCGCAGCGCGCCGAGCCCGTCCCGCAGCTCCTGGGACGGGATGAAGCCGTGCGCCGGCGCGTGGTGGCTGTCCGCTGCGGGCGGCACCGGCCCGGGGTGCGCCTGCGGCGGGCCGTCGGGGCGGGGGGTGTTCCAGCTGGGGTCGGTCACGTGCGGTGAACCTCGCTCTCGAGCTCGTCCAGCCGACGCGCGAGCCCCAGGAGCCCGTCGTCGTCGGTCGGTGGGGGTCCGTACAGCAGGGCGGCGACCTCGTCGGCCGGCCGGCGGACCGCGCGCGCGACGGCGTCCACCAGCGCAGGCGCCTCCGCCGAGCGCGGCAGGCCGAGGCGTGCCGCGCACCGGCGGGCGGTGCCCGCCCGCAGCGCCGCGGCGGCGTGGCCGCGGGAGCGTGCCCGCCGGTAGAGCCGTCCCCGCCCCACCGTGGTCTCGGCGGCCCGGACGACGACGGGCAGCGGTTCGGTCACGACGGGTCCGAACGACCGTGCCCGCCACACGACCAGCGCCAGCAGGACGACGAGGAGCTGGAGGCCGACCGGCCCGGCCCAGTCGGGCAGGAGGTCCGCCAGGGCCGGGGGCGCCCCGGTGCCGAGGCCGTCCTCGCCGGTGTCCGCGATCGACGGGGTGTACCAGACGAGGGTCTCGTGGCGCCCCAGGGTGCGCAGGACGAGGGCGGCGTTGCCGTCCTGCGCGAGCCGGTCGTTCGTGAGGGTGGAGGCGTCGGCGAGGACGGTGACGCGTGCGCCGTCCTCGCGCACCACCGTGCCCCAGGCGCCGTCCCCGCCGGGACCGGGCCAGCACACGACGGCGTGGTCGTCCTGCGCGACCACGCCCCCGCTCACGGTGAGCGCCCCGGCGGCGGTGGCGGTCGGGTCCGCGCAGCGGGGCTCCCGGGTCGACGTCGACCCGGCGAAGACCGTGCCGAGGGCGCCGTCGGTCAGGTGCTGGACCTGCCACGAGGTGTCGGGCTCGATGATGACGAGGTCGGCGCCGGTCCCGACGAGCTGGTCCAGCTGGTCGTCCGCGAGCCACACGGTGCCCACCACCAGGACGGTGGACCCGGGACCGGCCAGGGACCGGACCCGCGCGGTCGAGTCGGCGGTCTCGACCCGCACCCCCTGGTCCTGGAGGATCCGGGCTGCGGCCCGCGCCCCGTTGCCCTCGGCGTTGGCCGGGGAGTAGGGGGTGGTGTCGGTCGTCGGGGGGAGCAGTGACGCGATCCCGGTGGCGGTGGCCACCACGAGCAGGACGGTCAGGGGCCAGCGTGCCCGGCGCCAGCGCGAGCGGGCGCGGCCGCGCGCGGTGGTCCCGTCGCCCATGACCGGCGGGCC
>JACIXM010000026.1 GCA_014360395.1 Actinotalea sp. | reverse complement strand
CGGGCTTCCTCCACAGGGGGGCGGTCCCCCGGAGACCGTGTCGGTGGTCGCTCGTACAGTTGTTCGAATCAAGGCGGTGGCATCACCGGGCCGGGCGGAGGAGCCGGGACCGCGCCGCGTCCGACGGATTTGTGACGGGCAGGGGGTCAGGGGCATGGGGACCGCGTCGAGCGTGGCCGCCGGACCGGTGCTCGCGCACCTGGCAGCGGCCCAGGACGCGCTCACCGCGCTGGGCGGCCTGGACGTGGAGGACCTGCCCGGGCCGGCCGCGGCCGAGCTGTACACCGCCGCCCGGGCCCTGGCGGACCGGTGGCACGCCCTGGCGCTGCGGGCCCTGCCGAGCGTGGAGGCCGACGGGTCGTGGGCCCTGGACGGGCACCGCACCGCCGCCGGGTGGGTGGCCCAGCACACCCGGACCTCCCTGGCCGCGGCCCGCCGGGACCTGCGCCTGGCCCGCGCCCTGCGCGAGGAGCTCCCACGCACCGCCACCGCGGTCCGCGACGGGGAGGTCGGGCTCGAGCACGCCCGCGTCCTGGCCACCGTCGCCGCCACCTCCCCCGCCCGCCGGGACGCGCTGAGCGACCCCACCTCCACCTGCAACGAGGCCTTCCTGCTCCACCACGCCACGCACCTACCGGTGGACCCCTTCCGGTCGCTGACCCGCCGGTGGGCCGCCGCCGCGGACCCCGACACCGACGAACGCGGCTACCGCGACGCGGTCGACCGGGAGTACCTGCAGCTGTCGCCCACCCTCGGCGGCTACCACCTGGCCGGGTTCCTCACCCACGAGCACGGCACCACCCTGGCCACCGCCCTGACCGCCCTGACGCCGCCCCCGACCCCGGAGGAGGACCGCACCACAGCCCAACGCCGCGCCGGCGCCCTGCACACCCTGGCCCGCACCGTCCTGGACCACGACCTCACCACCGGCACCGGCACCGCCGTGCGCCCCCACCTGAACATCCACCTGGACGTCCGCACCCTCGCCCCGGCCTGGGCCGCCCACCTGCGCACCGCCGACGCCACCACCGGACCCCGCGCGACCCCAGCAACCCCGGGCACCCCCGGCAACGCCGGCAACGCAGGCGAGGCATGCACCGCGACACCCCCCGCACGGGCGAGCACCACCTCCCCGAGCCCCGGCAGACCCGCCATGGCCGCCCTGCCCGGGCCGGCGACCTACGACGACGGCACCCCCCTACCCCTGACCGTCCTCCGCCGCCTGGCCTGCGACGCCCAGACCACCCGCATCCTGCTCGGCCCCGACTCCACGATCCTGGACGTGGGCCGCACCACCCGCACCGTCACCGGCCAGCTGCGCCGCGCCGTCATCACCCGCGACCGCCACTGCGCCTACCCCGGCTGCCACGCCCCACCCCAGCACTGCGAGGTCCACCACCCCCACCACTGGGCCGACGGCGGACCCACCACCCTGACCAACGCCGTCCTCCTGTGCTGGCACCACCACGACCACGTCCACCGCACCGGCACCACCATCACCACCACCCGGCGCACCAGCACAGCCACGAGCACAAGCACCGCCACCCATCCCGGCACCGGCGGAGCCGACACCCTCCACCCCCACTGGACCTTCCACGACCGCCACGGCCGACCCATCCCCCCCCGCACCCCCCCCGCCCGCGAACCACCGTGAGCGCCCCAGGTGGCAGCCCGGCACCGGGAGCTGCCACCCGCGCACGCCGAAGGCCCCGCCCTCCGGTGAGGAGGACGGGGCCTTCGCCCCCTGGGAAGGGTTCATACGGCGCGCTGTGCCGCGCGATGCTCTCGCCTCCCAGGCGGCGAGTGCGGCCGGTCACCCGGCCGGGACGACCACCGCGTCAGGCGACGACCTTCTCGCGGGGGGTGACGGTGGCGTCGGCCGGGACCAGGGTCCGCAGGGCGATGCCGGTCAGAGCGAACAGGACGCCCATGCCCGCGGCGAAGGCGGCCACACCGAACGCGATCACCGAGGTGAACAGCGAGGCCCGCAGGAACGAGCCGTTCATGACGACCTGGCGGGCCGGGTCCTCACGGTCCAGCTCGGCGTAGGTCTTGCCACCGGAACCGGCCAGGGCGTGCTCGTTGATGATGTCGGCCTGGACGTAGGCGTCCAGCGGGCCGTCGACGGTCTTGCCGGCGAACGCCATCGCGTCGTCCGGGATCGTGATGTTCTCCGCGACCAGCTGGCTACGGACCGTCAGCCACGTCGCCGCACCGCCCACGACCAGCAGCCCGCCGGCCACGATCAGCAGGATCGCGATGACCCGGACCGCCTTGGTGTTCACAACCGTGGTGGACATGAGTCCACTCCCTTCCCAGGAACCTTCTGCGAGTTGCCGGGAAGCCCTGTCGGGGCGGTCCCGGTGAGCCTTCCGCGGCTCGATGACACGACTCTTTCGCACGGGCGAGACCGTTCATTAGGACGAACGGCTCCCGGACCAAGGGCCCAGCTCCTCGGCGTTCCGCGGTGAAACCCCAGGTCACGGCCCCGCATCGGCAGCATCGGCTCGAGCCGCGCCAGGGGGTCACCCCGTCGTGACCTCGATCACAGGCCGGGTCGAGGACCGCCGGCGCAGCGCAGGCGCTGCACACGCGGCCGGGGGCGATGCTCACGGGGCGGGGACGCGGCCGGGGGCGATGCTCACGGGGCGGGGACGCGGCTCTCGGGGCGCGGGCGGCGCGCGCTCACAGCACGTCGAGCAGTTCCCGGCCGACGACCCGCAGCAGCTCGGGGGCCCGGGCCATCGCGTCCTCGGGTGACGCCGCCACCGACGCGAGCGACCACACCCGCCGGAACCCCGCCCGCGCGGTGGCCTCGGGCCCGAGGTCGTCGACGCCGCACACCGCCACGACCGGAGCCGCTCCCGCGTCCCGGGCGGCACGGAGCACCCCCAGGACGGCCTTGCCGCGCAGCGTCTGCTCGTCGAGCCGGCCCTCCCCCGTCACCACGAGGTCCGCCCGCGCGGCGTCCCCCACGAACCCGACGAGCTCCAGCACCAGGTCGATCCCCGACCGCACCGTGCCGCCGAGACCCGCGAGCAGACCGAAGCCCAGTCCGCCGCCCGCGCCGGCGCCCGGAGCGTCGTGACTGGCGGTCGACGCATGGGGACCCTCGAGCGGCTGACCGCGCACGAGGTCCGCCCAGCGCCGCAGCCCGCGCTCGAGCACGCGCACGTCGTCGGCCGTCGCGCCCTTCTGCGGACCGTAGACGGCGGCGGCTCCCGACGGCCCGAGCAGCGGGTTGTCGACGTCGGTGGCCACGACCAGGGACGCCCCCGCGAGCCGCTCCCGAGCCGGGGCGAGGTCGACGGACGCCAGGTCGACCAGGCCCGCACCGCCGTCGGGCACAGGCCTGCCGCGCGCGTCCAGCAGCCGGGCCCCCAGTGCGGCCAGCATGCCCGCACCGCCGTCGGTGCAGGCAGTGCCACCCACGCCGACGACGACCTCGCGCGCCCCCGCCTCGAGCGCGGCCGTGATCGCCTCCCCCACTCCCCGGCTGCCCGCGGTCAGCGGGCGCAGCCCGGTGCCGGCCAGCAGGTCCAGCCCCGACGTCGCCGCGGACTCCACGACCGCCCGGCTCCCACGCCGGGCCACCCTGGCGACGACGCGACGGCCGTCCGGGCCGGTGACCGGCACCTCGAGCAGGCCCCACCCCCGGGCGACGAGCGCCGCGACCGTCCCGTCGCCGCCGTCGGCAACGGGCACCGTCCGGATCCGCACCTCGGGTGCGACCTCCCGCATGCCGGCGGCGAGCGCAGCGGCGACGCCGGCAGCGGTGAGGCAGCCCTTGAACTTGTCCGGCGCCAGCAGCACGGTCGGCTCGTCCACGCACCCATCCTCACAGCCGGGTCCCGACGGGCCCAGGACGCGGCGCGTCGACCCACGTGACCCGCGCGACCCGCCGGTCGGGCTGACGCCCCACGCCGGGCGCCCGCCCGGATGCGGTCAGCGTGACCCGTGCCTAGCGTCGAGGACGCCAGCGTGGCGGTCCGACCGGGCCTCCACCGCGTCGGACGAAGGAGGCACCATGCGCACCACCGCGATGATGGAGACCTACCCGGCCACGATCAACCTGGACCGGACGCTGCTCGCCCGCACCGTCGACGCCGCCGTGGAGTGCGCCCAGGCGTGCACCTCGTGCGCCGACGCCTGCCTCAGCGAGGAGATGGTGGCGGACCTGACCACGTGCATCCGCACCAACCTCGACTGCGCCGACATCTGCGCGACCACCGCACGCGTCCTGTCCCGGCACACCGGCTACGACGCCACGATCACCCGCGCCCAGCTCGAGGCCTGCATCGCGGCGTGCCGCTCGTGCGGTGACGAGTGCGAGCAGCACGCCGGGATGCACGAGCACTGCCGCGTCTGCGCCGAGGCCTGCCGGGCGTGCCAGGCCGCCTGCCAGGAGCTCCTCGCCGCGATCGCCTGACGCCGGATCGCAGCGACCCCGGCGCCCGCTCGACCAGGGCCCGCGCGAGAGGACCGACATGGACTGGCTCCTGACGGGCGTGGGCGCGGCCCTGGTCGTCGTGGTGCTGCGCGACGTCTTCCAGACCCTCTGGCGGCCGGCCGGCGAGGGGACCCTCCACCAGCTGCTCAGCACCTCCCTGTGGCGGGTCGTGCAGCGGGTGGGCGACCGGGCACGGGGTGTCGCCGGCCCGGGCATCCTCAGCGTCGTCATCCTCACCTGGTCATCCTCACCTGGGGGACGCTGCTGGTCCTGGGGTGGGCCCTGGTCTACCTGCCGCGCCTGCCCGAGGGCTTCTCCTACGGCGACCTGGACCCGACAGGACGCGCCGGGTTCATCGACGCCGTGTACCTGTCCACGGTCGTGCTCGCCACGCTGGGGTTCGGCGACATCGTCCCGACGGACCCGTGGCTGCGGCTCCTCACCCCGGTCCAGGCGCTCCTCGGCTTCGCCCTGCTGACGGCGAGCGTCTCGTGGGTCCTCCAGGTCCAGCCGGCGCTCGGCCGCCGGCGCGCGCTGGCCCGGCACCTGACCATGCTGCGGGCCGCGCAGGTCGAGACCGGGACGACCCTGCTCTCCCCTTCCGAGGTCACCAGCCTCGCGTCCCGCCTCGCCCGGGTCCACGTGGACCTGCGACAGGCCTCGCCGACGTTCTACTTCGTGGAGCAGGAGCAGCCCGAGGCGCTGCCGCGGGTCCTGCCGTTCGTGCGCGACGTCGCCCGACGTGCCGCCCGCGCGGACGACCCCGCGCTCCGAGCCAGCGGAACCGCCCTGGACCGGACGGTGACCGATCTCGCGCGACTCCTCCGCGGCCGCTTCCTCGCCATGCCGGAGGACGCCGGCACCGACGCCGTGCTCGCCCGCTTCGCGACGGTCCACGGGCACGAGCCCGAGGTCGCCGCACCCGAGGAGGACTGATCCGGTCGGGCGAACCGGCGGACAGCACAGCCCGCGGAGCGCGAGGATGGGAGCACCGCCCGCCGGCAGCGGGCGGACACCGTCGGCCGCAGGGGGAGCCGTGTCCCGGACGATCCGATCAGCCGCCCTCCTGGCGGCGGCAGCCCTGACCCTCGGGGCCTGCAGCAGCCCGCCGGAGGCCGTGGTGCACCGCGGTGAGGTGCGCGCCGCCGCCGTCGGCAGCCTGACCGCGCAGGACGTGGCCGCGGCGCAGCGCGCGTTCGGCACCGACCTCCTCGCCGCCGTGTGCGCGGCCGGGCTGGGCGAGAACCTCGTCCTCTCGCCGACCTCCGCGGCCGAGGCCCTCGGCCTCCTGTACCCGGCCGCCGACGGCGAGACCGCCGAGGCTCTCGGGGCGCTGCTGCACCTGCCGCCGTGGTCCGACGACGTCGTCGCGGCGATGCGCGAGCGCACCACCGCCCTCGCCGCGCTGCGCACCGACGACCGTCCCCGTGACGACGGCCCCGACAGCCTCCGCTCGAGCAACCACCTGTGGACCACCGCCGCGGTCGCCCCGACGACCACCTACCTCGACGACATCGCCACCGCCTTCGACGCCCAGGTCGAGGAGCTCGACTTCGCCACGGACCCCGAGGGCTCCACGGAGCGCATCAACGCCTCGGTGCGCGAGGACACGGCCGGCCTCATCGAGAAGCTGTACGAGACCCCGCTGGACGGCTCCACGGTCGCCGTCCTCACCAACGCCCTGCACCTGCAGGCCCGCTGGCTGCGGCCGTTCGGCGAGACCGACGACGCCCCGTTCACCACACCCACCGGCCCCACGACCGTGGCGATGATGCACGGCTCCTCCGGCGACGCCCGGACCGCGGGGGGCTGGACCTCCGTCGAGCTGCCCTACCTGGACGGGACGCTCGTCGCGCACGTGGTGCTGCCGCCGGAGGGCACGGACCCCTGCTCGGTCACGGCGGAGGACCTCGACGCGCTCGCCGCCGCGGCGCCGGCCGAGGTGGACCTGTCGATGCCGCGCCTGCACCTGGAGCAGGAGCACCGGCTGCTGCCGGTGCTCCAGTCGATGGGCCTGCCGACGGCCGGGGACTTCCCCGGGCTCGGCGCGGGCGGCTTCGCCATCACGGACGTCATCCAGAAGACCTACCTGGACGTCGACGAGGAGGGCACGGTCGCGGCCGCGGCCACCGGTGTCGGGCTCGCCGGCGGCGCGCCCGAGGAGCGCCAGCACGTCCTGGTCGACCGGCCCTACCTGCTGCTGCTCAGCGACACGGCGACCGGCTCCCCGCTGTTCACGGCCGTCGTGCAGGACCCGTCGCAGTGAGCCGCTGAGGCCGGCGCAGCCTCGACCGGGCTCTGCTCACAGACGCGGCGACCCCAGCACCTGCGCCCGCAGGTCCTGCAGCCGGGGCCCCCCGAGGGGCTCGGTGACCCACCGCGTCCCGACGCGACCGGTCACGGCGTCGACGTCCAGCTCGAGGCGGTGCGGGGTCTCGAGGAACAGCAGGTCCAGCCGGAGCCGGTCGCCCGCCCAGCCGCCGCTCGTCGCCACGGGCACACGCGCGCCCGCCCCGGCGACGTCGGACAGGTCGACCTCCTGCACCTGCCAGCCCCGGCCGACGTCGGTCCGCAGCCGCACGGCGCCGTCGTCGGCCTCGAGCTCGACCACCCAGCGCCCCGGGCCGCCGTCGGCGTCGGTGACGTGGGTCGTCCTCAGGGCGACGGGCACCGGGCCGGCGCCCGGCTCGGCCGCCAGGTCCAGCCAGGCCTCCGCCGAGGCCGGCGCTGCGTCCCCGGGCACGCCGGGCAGGGCCAGCGCCGCGAGACGGGCGGCCAGGGCGTCGTCGGCGTCCTGCGCGGCACGGTCCTGCCGGGGCCCGTCCCCCATCGCCGGGACCAGGTGGGCCCAGGCGGCGTCGAGCACCTCCTGCATCGCCTCGGTCGCGGAGGTCATCGCCAGCACCGCGTCCTGCTCGGGCAGGACGACGCAGAACTGCCCGTACGCCCCGTCGCCGCGGTAGCCGTGCCGAGCCATCCAGAACTGGAAGCCGTAGCCCTGCGACCAGTCCACGGGCCGACCCTGGCCGTCGGTGGCCACGTGGTGGCGGGTCGCCTCCTCCACCCAGGCCTGGTGCAGCAGCTGCTCGTCGCCCCAGCGCCCCCGCTGCAGGTGCAGCTGACCGAGCCGCGCGACCGCGTCCGTCGTGGCGTGCAGCCCGGAGAAGCCGAGCTCGAGCCCGGCGTGGTCCCGGTGCCACGCGACCTCGCCGATGCCGAGCGGGTCCAGCAGCCGCGGACGGAGGTAGTCGGTGAGCCCCTGCCCGCTGCGCCGCGCGACGATGCTCGCGACCGCGTAGGTGCACGGCTGGTTGTAGGCGAAGACCGATCCCGGCTCCTCCTCCGGTGGCAGCTGGAGGAAGCCCCGCAGCGGGTGGCTCGGGTCCGCCTCGACCGCCCGGTCCAGCGTCTCGTCGCGGTGCCCGCTGGCCATCGCCGCGACGTGCCGGACGAGCATCCTCCGGCTGCGCTCGTCGGTGACGTCGGCGTCGAGCTCGGGGAAGTGGGACAGCACGGTGTCGTCGAGCGAGACCAGACCCTCCTCGACGGCGAACCCGAGGGCCGCCGACGTGAAGCTCTTGCTCAGGGAGTACAGGAGGTGCCGCCGCTCGGGGCTGAACGGCGCCCACCACCCCTGCGCCACGACGTGCCCGTGGCGCAGCAGCATCAGGCTGTGCGGCTCGATCGCCGGCGAGGCCTCGAGGGCGTCCAGGAACGCCTGGACGCCGTGGGCGTCGACGCCCTGCTCGCGGGGCGTGCTCGACGGGAGGTCCCGGGTGCCGGGCAGGGTCCGCGCCGACGACGTGTCACTCATGCGTCCGTCCTACCAGGTCGGACGCCCGAGTGCCGACGGAGCGCTCAGCCGAGCCGCAGGGGCGCGAAGGTCGCGCCGCCGTCGGTCGAGAGGTGGACGCGTGCGCCGGTGATGCCGACCACGTGCACCTGTCCGTCGAGCACCGCCGCGTCGAGCGCCTCCGGCGGCCCGCCGAGGGAGCCCCGGGCCTGCCAGGTGACGCCGCCGTCGGTGCTGACGTGGGCGCCGCCGTCGGGAGCGACGCCGATCACGGTGAGGTCGTCGGCGAACGCGACGCGCTGGAGCAGGGGGCCGTCCACGGGCTCCCAGGTCCGACCGCCGTCGGCGGACCGCTGCGGCCCGTCCTGGTGGGTCAGCAGCACCGTGGACCCGTCGGGCGAGAGCGCCAGCGCGTAGGGCGCCACCGGCGGGCTCAGGGCCTCCCACTCGACGCCGTCGGGGCTGGCCCACAGGCCCTGCGCGTCGAACCCGAGCACCAGGGAGTCGGTCGCGGCGAGCGCGTGGAAGTCGGACTGCCCGCCGCGGGAGAGCACCGTCCAGGTCTGGCCGCCGTCGGTCGACTCGATGAGACCCATCGGCTCGGGGAGGTCCACGCCGGGCATGGTGTGACCCGAGGCGAGGAGCCGCCCGGGCTCAGGAGCCGCGAAGCCCATGAGGTCGACGGGCGGCCCGACCGAGGTCATGCCGTCCGGGCCGAAGCGCACGACCCCTTCGTGCGTGGCGACGAGCACGACCCCGTCCTCGGCCAGCGCGACCCCGTGCACGTGGGCGCCGGGGACGGGCGGGGCCTCCTCGCCGGCGGCGCCCGGGGCGGCCTCGGTCGGCTCGGTGGCGGTCGGCTCGGGTGCGGACGGCCCGGCGGCGTCCGACGGCGCCTGCGTCGCGGCCGACGTCGGGCTCACCCCCGGATCCTCCGCGGAGCACGCCGCGAGCAGGAGGACGACGATGGCGCCCGCGGCGGCGCTGCGCAGGACGACCGGGCTGGGAACGGAGGCGGGACGGGCACGCACGCCCCGCATCATCCCACCGTGACCTCCACGGCGTCGCGGACGACGGCCGCGAGGTCGCCCCCCTCGGCCTCCGCGACGCGCCGCTGCCGATCGGCTCCGGTGCCCCGCTGCAGGACCGTCGCGACCTGCTGCTCGACCCACGGCAGGTCGCCGCTCGCGGCGAGCGCGGGGCGGACGTGGTCCACGAGCGCCTGGACGACCTCGGCCGCCGGGGCGGGCCGGCGGGTCCGCGGGTCGACGAGCTCCGACGTCAGGCCGGACCGGCTCGCCCGCCAGGTGGCCATGCGCAGGACCGAGCCCGCGACGTCGTCGGGCTGCTCACCGGCGCGCCACGCCGCCGCGGCCGTCTCGACCAGGCCACGGGACAGCGCGGCGACCAGGACGGCGTCCTCCGGCTCGAGGCAGATGTCCGCGACGCGCACCTCGACGGTCGGGTAGGACCGGGACAGGCGGGCGTCGAGGTAGATCATCCCCTCGTCCAGCAGCGCGCCGGTGGTCATGAGCTCGGTCACGCGCCGGTGGTACGCCTCGGGCGTGCCGAACAGGTCGGTGGGCCCGGTGACGGGCCAGCGACCGAAGACCTGCGTCCGGTAGCCGGCGTAGCCGGTGTCGCGCCCGTCCCAGTACGGGGAGTTGGTCGACAGCGCCGTGAGCACGGCGAGCCACGGCCGGATGCGGTCGAGGACCGCGACGCCCTCCTCCTCCGACTCGATGCCCACGTGCACGTGGCAGCCGCAGGTCAGCTGCTCCGCGGCCGTGACGCCCATGAGCTGGGCCATCGCCCGGTAGCGGGTGACGGGAGTGAGGACCGGCACGCCTGGGCGGGGCGAGGTGCCGAGGGCGACGATGCGCGCGCCGACCTCCTGCGCGGCCACGTCCGCCCGCCGCCGCAGGGTGCGGAGGTCGTCGACCAGCTCGCTCAGCAGGGTGCGCGGCGGGGTGGCCGTCTCGACCTGCTGCATCTGCAGCTCGGTCTCCAGCGGGGTGCCCGCCGTGTCGTCGTCGTGACCGTCGCGGGCCTCGTGCTGCGCCGCACCGGCGCGCTGGGGGTTGCCGGCGTCCGCGGCGTCGTCGTCGCTCGGCGCGCCGGCGGCGCGCACGTCCCGGGCGACGACGATCGGACCCACCGGTACGAGCTCGCCGGTCGCGGGGTCGACGAGGAGCAGCTCCTCCTCGATGCCCATCGTGCGCGGCGCGGAGCGCGGTCCGGGGTGCTGGGTCGGGCTCGTCGTCATGGGTGGCGACCTCTCGGGAGTCGGTGTCGCGTGCCGGTGGGGGTGGGGGCACTGATCATGCGGCCGACAGCCTCACACGTCCGCGCCCCGCCCGCGCGGCGAGGCGGTCGCACCCCCGCCGACCAGGGGCGGTCGCCCGTGCCGGGTCCACAGCTCGTGCCCCGCCGCCGACACCGCGGCCGTGAGCGGGACGAAGAGCAGCGCCCCCGCGATCCCCCACAGCAGCCCGCCCGCGGTGACCGCCGCGAGGACGACGAAGGCGTTGATCGGCAGACGCCGCTGCATCACGTACGGCTCGATGACGTTGTTGCCGATCTGCTGCACCACCAGCGCGAGGACCGCGACCGCGGCGGCGGTCCCCAGGCCACCACCGACGTAGGCGACGGCGACCGCCACCGCCCCGGCGACGATCGACCCGATCGTGGGCACGTACGACGCCACGAACTGCAGGACGGCCAGCGTCAGCGCGAGCGGCACGCCGAGCAGCACGAGCCCGAGACCGATCCCGACCGCGTCGAACGCCGCCACGATCGTCAGCCCGCGGACGTACGCGCCCACGGTGTGCCACGCCGCGTGCGCAGCCGCGTCCACGTCCTCCCGCAGCCGGCCGCCGAGCTTCTCCAGCACCCAGCCCCACAGGCGCTCGCCGTGGCGCAGGAAGAGGAAGAGGAACACGAGCACGAGGAACAGCCCGAGCAGCACGTCGGCGACCACGGCGACCGACGTGGTGAGCGCCTCCGAGACCGACGACCCACCTTCCTGCGGGCTCGGGACCTCCACACCGAGGGTGGCGGAGAGCTGCGACGTCGCGTCGTCGAGCTGGGCCCGGAACTCGGGCAGCTGCTCGGCGAGCCGCACCCCGATGAGCGCGAGGACGCCGCCCGCGACCAGGACGACGACGGCGACCGCGAGCCCGGCCGCCGCACCCCGCGGCACCCGGTGCCGCCCGGCCCAGGCCACCGCCGGAGCGAGCACCCCGGCCAGGAGGAGCGCGACGACGACGGCGACCACGAGCAGCGTGAGCATCGAGACCAGCTCGGCGAGGAGCCACACCGCGCCGGCCAGCACGAGCAGGCACGTCGCAACGAGGGCCCACCGCAGGAGCCAGGCCGGCGGCGAGACGTCGGCCCAGCGCAGCGGCCGGCCGGCGGGGTCGGGGTCGGCTCGACGACGGGGGCCGGTTCGAGGACCGGAGCCGGTGGGACGTGGCTCGGCTCGACCGCCGGCGGCGTCGTCGGCCGCGGCAGGGATCACGCCGTCCATGAGGCCTCCCTCCAGCCGTCGTCCCGACCCGCCCCCCCCCCGCGGCGGCGCGCACGTCGAGCCGCCTCGGTCCCGCCCCGGTGGGAAGACGGGTTCGCCGACGCCCGCGTGTCGGCCCTTCCCCTGGGAACGGTTACCCGGTAACGTCCCGTCCACTGGTTACTCGGTAACAAGGGGGTCCGATGTCCGTCCGACACGGCCTGCTCGCCCTGCTCGCGCAGGAGCCGATGCACGCCTACCAGCTCCGGCAGCAGTTCGAGCGCCGCACCGGCGGGACGTGGCCCCTCAACCAGGGCCAGGTCTCGACCACGCTCCAGCGCCTCGTCCGGGACGGGCTGGTCGAAGCCGACCCTGCGACGTCGCCGGACGAGGGTCCCGAGCGCTACCGCCTCACCGCCGCGGGCCGCGACGAGGCGGCGGCGTGGTGGCGCACGCCCGTCGACCGCGGGGCACCTGCCCGCGACGAGCTCGCGATCAAGCTGGCGCTCGCCGTCACCTCACCGGGGGTCGACGTCGCCGCCGTGGTGCAGGCCCAGCGGACCGAGACGCTCCGCGCGCTGCGCGACTACACCCGGCTGTCCGCCCGGTCCGGTGGTGACCAGCCGCCCCACGACGACGCCGCCGCCGACCTCGCGTGGTCGTTCGTGCTGGACAGCCTCGTCTTCGCCGCCGAGGCGGAGGTGCGGTGGCTGGACCACGTCGAGGCGCGCCTGCGCCGGCGCGGCACCGGCGGCGCGGTTGCGCCGTCGGCCGCGACCTCCGGTGCGGACCGGGGCCGCTCCCCCGCGCCGCCGAACGGATCCGAGGTCGCCCTCGCCACGCACCTCACGACGGGAGGCACCCGGTGAGCGCCGAGCCGGTCCTCCTGCGGCTGCGGGACGTCCACCGCACCCACGGCGAGGGCGACCTCGCGGTGCACGCGCTGCGCGGCGTCGACCTGGACGTCCGCGTCGGGGAGCTGGTCGCGGTGATGGGACCGTCGGGCTCGGGCAAGTCGACGCTGCTCAACCTCGCCGGGGGGCTGGACACGGCGACCTCCGGCACGGTCACCCTCGCGGGCGCCGAGCTGACCGACCTGGATCTGCGGGGCCGCGCGCGGCTGCGCCGCCGGTCGGTCGGCTACGTCTTCCAGGACTTCAACCTCGTGCCCGCCCTCACGGCGGCCGAGAACGTCGCGCTCCCCCGCGAGCTCGACGGCATCCGGGTCCGGCGGGCGCGCGGCGAGGCGCTCGAGGCCCTGCGCCGGGTGGGCGTGGCCGACCTCGCCGACCGCTTCCCCGACGAGCTGTCCGGCGGCCAGCAGCAGCGCGTCGCGATCGCCCGCGCGCTGGTCGGCCCCCGCCGGCTCGTCCTCGCCGACGAACCCACCGGCGCGCTGGACTCCCTCACCGGCGAGGACGTCATGCGCGTCCTGCGCGCCCGCGTCGACGCCGGTGCGGCCGGCCTCCTCGTCACGCACGAGCCGCGGTTCGCCGCCTGGGCGGACCGGACGGTGTTCCTGCGCGACGGCGTCGTCGTCGACAGCACCGGCGACCGGCCGGACGTCGACGCGCTGCTGTCGATGGACGCCTGATGGGCCACCACGCCGCGGGCACCGCCGCGGCCACCTCGACCTCGCACCCCGAGGACGCCGGGCACCGGCACCGGCTGCCGGCGCGCCTGGCCGCCTGGCGGGTCGCGGCCCGGATCGCGCGCCGCGACGCACGTCGGGCCCGGGGCCGGACGGCGCTGGTCGCCGCGCTCGTCGGCCTGCCGGTGCTCGTCGCGTCCGCCGGAGCGGTGCTCCTCGTCTCGAGCGCCCCGGGGGACCCCGCCTACGCCCGCCTCGTCCTCGGCGACGACCCGCGGGTCCAGGCCCGCATCCACACCTACGTCGGCGGGGAGGTCCAGCAGGACGTCCGCGGCTCGGGATACTTCAGCTCCGCGGACCCGGCCACCGTCGAGCCGCCCGGCGTGGCGGAGCACGGCGCCGCGCTCGCCGCAGCACTGCCGCCCGGCGCGCAGCTGGTCCCCGTGCACCGCGGCTGGGTGCGGGTCGAGACGCCGGACCGCCGCCTGCCGCACGACGTCGCGGTCTCCGCGCTGACCGCACCGATCGGGACCGGGGACCCGCTCGCGGCGCTCCACCCGGTCGAGGACGGCGCCCTGCCGGCCGCCGACGACGAGCTCGCCCTCGGGCGCTCGGTCGCCACGGCCCTCGGCGTCGGCCCGGGAGACACCGTGACCGTCACCTGGCCGGACCGCGGCGAGGCGACGGCCCTCGTGACCGGGGTGCTCGCGCCGGGATGGACCGCGCCCGAGGTCCTCGCGGGTCCCGGGAGCGTCACGGAGCCGGCCCATCTCGGCACGGCGTGGTCGTCCGGAGGCCTGGAGACGTCCTGGTACGTCGTGGGTAACGCGCCCGTGACCTGGGACACCGTCCTGGCCGTCAACGCGGTCGGCTCGGCGGTGACGAGCCGGGCCGTCCTCCTCGACCCGCCGCCCGCGGGGGCGGTGCCCTACGGCGACGCCACGGGGCGGCCGGCGGTCTCCGCGCTCGCCGCTGCGGTCGCGGCGCTCATCGTCCTCGAGGCGGTCCTCCTGATCGGGCCCGCCTTCGCGGTCGGGGCGCTGCGCAGCCGGCGCCAGCTCGCCCTGCTCGCGGCGTCCGGGGCGGAGCGGTCGACGCTGCGCCAGGTGCTCGTGCTCACCGGCACGACGACGGGCGTGGTGGCGTCCGTCGCCGGAGCGCTCCTCGGCGCCGGCGCCGGCGTCGCCCTCATGGCTGCGGTGAGCGCCCGGTCGGACGCCCTCCTGTTCCCCGATCCCCGGGTCCCGGTCCTCCTGCTGGCGGCGTTCGCCGCCGTGGGCACCGTCGCCGCGACGGTGGCCGCCTGGCTGCCGGCGCGAGCGGCGGCGCGGGTCGACGTCGTCGCGGCGCTCGCCGGGCGCCGGACGGACGCGGCGCCCCGCCACCGGGCGGCCGTGCTCGGCATCGTCGTGGCC
>JACIXM010000259.1 GCA_014360395.1 Actinotalea sp. | reverse complement strand
TGTGTGGGAGTTGTGGATGCGACTCACACATCCGTTCAGGTTCGGGTGAGGGTGACCGACAGGTAGACGAGGGCACCCCAGGTCGACCGCCCCCGGTCCTCCCCCGGACCGGCCCCCCGCACGGACGACGCTAGGACTGACGCATGACCCACGAGGACGGAGCGCCGCTCACGCGACGCGCCCTCCGGATGCAGGCTGCCGCGGCCGTCGACGCACCGTCGACCTCGAGCGGCCCCGAGGCGTCCCCGGCGACCGCCCGACCGTTGACCCGGCGCGAGCTGCGTCTCGCCGCAGCCGCCGCGGCCCTCGCGGGCGACGACGTGCCCGTCACCGCCGTCTCGGGCCCGGTCCTCCCGCTGCGCCCGGTCGCCCCCCCGGCCGACCCGGTGCCGGCCACCCCCGTGCCGACCACCCCCGCGCCGACCACCCCGGTCACCCCTGCGGCCGGCGAGCGACCGCTCACCCGCCGGGAGATCCGGCTGCGGGAGCAGGCCCGTGCCGCCGCTGCGGCCGCCCGGGGCGCGAGCCCGGACCAGGTCGCGACAGCGTGCCGCCCGCCGTTCACGGCCTCCCTCGTCCTGACCGCCCCGGTCGAGCAGGACGCCCCGGCCGCCGTGGTGACGCCGGCGCGTGCCGACGACGCGCCTCTCGTCCCGGCTGCCGGGTCCCGCCCGGGGCACGCGACCGGGCACCTCGTCGACCAGCCCGTGCGCAGCGTGCCGCGCCCGGCGGCCCGCCCGCGCAGCCGCCCCGAGCCGGGTGGGCGTGGCGCCTTCGCGCACGTCGCGCGCAAGCCGGTCGCCGTCGTCGCGCTGTCCGCCGGCCTGCTGACACTGGGCATCACCCAGGTCCACGCGGAGCAGGGTGTCGTCGCCCAGGCCGAGGCCGCCGTCGCGGCGGCGCTGGCCGAGACCGAGCGCCGCGACCGCGTCGAGACCGCCGCCACGGAGCGGCTCACGGCCCAGGCCGCCGCCTACGCCGCGGAGCGCCGCGCGGAGGCCCTGTCGACCGCGGAGGAGGTCGTCGCGGCCGCCCACGGCGCCAAGGAGATCGCCGCGCCCGTGCTCGACCCGGAGAAGGTCGCGGCCCTCGAGGCTGCTGCCGCCGAGCTGGCGGCGATGCTCGAGGCCGCTCCCGACCCCGCCCTCGAGACGCTCATGGGCACGGAGGCGGACCTCACCGACGACGAGGCGCGGGTCGAGCAGCCGTCGCGCTCGGTGCCCGCCGAGGGCCGTGAGCCGCTCGACGAGACGGCCCCGGCCCTCGACGCCGAGCCGGCTGCCGGCGACGGGACCGAGGCCGCCGAGCCCGTGGACGGCGAGCAGGCCGCCGACGCCGACCCGGCGGGACCGGAGACCGTCCCGGCCGCCGGGGCGCCCACCCCGGAGGCAGCCGCGTCCGCCGCCGGCGTGCCCACGGCCGCGCTCGTGGAGGCACTGCCGGACCTGGACATCGAGGTCTCCCGGCGGATCCAGGAGCGGGCCGAGGAGGTCGCGGCGCTGACCGCGGAGATCCAGGGCCTCGCCGACGCCGCCATCGCGGAGGCCGAGGCGGCTGCGGCCGCCGAGGAGCAGGCCCGCCTCGAGGCGGAGGCGGCCGCGGCCGCCGCAGCGGCGGAGCTCGCGCGCAAGGTCGAGGTCGCCAAGAACGCGCGGAACGGCGAGATCCCGACCGACGTCCTCTGCGGGGTCGGCTTCGACACCGGCGTGAAGCTGCGCTGCGACGCCGCCGCCGCGCTCGAGCAGCTCAACGCCGCCTACCGCGCGGACTTCGGCCGCGACCTGGACGTCGTGAGCTCCTACCGCAGCTACTCCCAGCAGGTGGCCGTCCGCCGCACGCGGGGCAGCCTCGCGGCGCCTCCCGGCATGTCCAACCACGGGCTCGGGGTCGCGGTGGACTTCGCGAACTTCGGCGGGCTCGGCAACTTCAGCACGGCCAACTACCGATGGATGCGGGCGAACGCCGATCGGTTCGGCTGGTACCACCCCCGGGTCATGCAGCCGGGCGGCGGCGGTCCGCAGGAGCCGTGGCACTGGGAGTTCGGCACCGACTCCTGAGGTCTCGCGCGCGCGTCCCGGACCCGGTCCCGGGTCCGGCTCCCCTCACCGTCCGGGACCGTCCGGCCCCAGGACCCGGTCGAGGACCGCGTCGAGCTCCGGTGGCACACGCCCGAGCGTCGCCACCACGGCACGCCGCACGGCCGCGCGGTCCACGTGACCCGTCGCAGCACCGGGCGTCGCGGGCTCCGGTGCCGACGACGGGGTCGGCCGACCCGCCACCACGGCGCCGTCCCGCACGAACACCAGCCCCCGCTCGCGGGCACGTGTCGCCGCCTCGTCCGTCACGGTGACCGCACCGGACAGCTCCATCGACGTCTCGCCGCGGGCCAGCGTGGCGTCGACCGTCGCGCGCGTCACGAATCGTCTGGTCATGACTCCTCCTACCGCTGGGCGAGGTGCTCGATCGAGGTGACGGCGGCGTCGCGGGCGGCGAGCACGTCCGCCTCCAGGCCCGCCATCCACAGCCGCCCGAAGCGCCCGACCGACGAGATGTGCATCAGGCTGACCGGGGCGGCCTTCTCCGCCTCGTTGGCCGCGAGGTTGATGTAGGCGGCGGGCGCCACCTCGACGACGAGCATCGTCTGCCCGGCGACGAGCATCGTTCCGCGCGCGAACCGGTTGAGCAGCTGCGCCTGGTACGGGTTGACGTTGGTGATCACCTGGATCGACGCGATCTCGGGCCGCACGGCGTCGGTCGCGGGACGGCCGATCTCCGCGAGGGCGACCTCCCCGGCGCGCAGCACGTCGGCCTGTGACAGGGAGTGCACCTCGAACATGCCGAACTCCCGCTCGACGATCTGCGCCCCGGGGCGCACGTCGGTCGACTTCACCACCGTGTCGACGACACGGAACACCCAGTTTCCCGGTGCCATCTCGACGTAGAGGCTCGCCATCCCCTCCACCGGCGGGTCGCCCTGGGTGACGGCGCCCACGAACGCCGCGTACTGCGGCTGCATCCGGTCCAGGTGCACGTAGGCACGCAGCTGGAACTCGTCGCCGGCCATGTCAGCCACCTCTTCCAGGGGTGTGGGCGACGTCGTGGTGCGCGACGCCGAGGGGGGTCACGAACAAGGGGTCGGTCGGCACCACCGTCGGCAGGCCCGTGACCTGCTGGACGATGTCCGCGACGCCGGGGAAGGCGGCGGTGCCGCCGACGAGCCAGAGCCGGTCGACCGGGACGGACGTCTGCGCCAGGTGGTCGGCCACGATCGTGGCCACCTTCTCGAACACGGGCCGCACGACCGGGAGCAGCTCGGGCTGGAGCGCCGGGTCCTGCTTGAGCCGCTCGGCCTCCTCGAAGGGCACCCGCCGGGACCCTGCGATGACGAGGCTGACGTGCGTCCCGCCCGTCGGCTCGTCGGCGGTGCTGACGACCCGTCCGTCCTGCAGGACCGCGATCCCGGTCGTCCCTCCACCCACGTCCACCACCGCGCCGTCGCGGACCTGCAGGACGGCGTTCGCGGCCGTCGGCTCGTCGACGACGGCGGTGCAGTCCAGCCCCGCGGCCTCGACCACGAAGCGGTGCGCCCGCACCTCGGTCGCCGGGACGCCCGGCGGGACGGTGACGGCGGCGTGGTCCAGCTCGACGCCGAGCACCTCCTCGGCCGCGGCCCGCAGCGCCGTGACGAGGGCCACCGCCCCGCCGAAGTCCAGGACCACGCCGTCCCGCACGACCTCCGCCCAGCGGTACCCGCCGGCCACGGGAACGCCGTCGTCGTCGAGGACGAAGAGGACCGTGTAGGCGGTCCCGAGGTCCACCCCGACGCGCAGCGCGGTGCCCGCCGGCAGAGCGGGGCGGGCGCGCCCGGAGGCCACCTCCCGGGCCTGCCGGAGGACGGCCTCCACGGCGGCCGAGGTCACGACGCACCGCCCCAGCCGGCGGCGAGCCGCAGCTCGAGCCAGTAGACGGCGCTGGACAGGCGGTTGAGCCCGTGCACCACCGAGGCCCCGGACGGGTGGTGCGGGGAGCCGAAGGCATCCAGCGCGAGGATCTCCACGGCCCGCACGCGGGAGCGCAGGAGGTTGAGCCACAGCGCGGCGGGCGCGTCCGTGGAGGACGGCACCAGGTGCTCGACGCCGAGGCGGCCGGCAGGGTCGTGCGTGTCGGCGTGGATCTGCTGCTCGTCGGCCCCGGCCAGCGCGAGCGGTGCGGCCGGCCGCTCGGAGTACTCCGCGGCGAGCAGCTCCCGGCAGTACGCCGCGACGGAGTCCAGCGCGTCCGCGAGGGTCCCGAGGCCGTCCCGAGCCGCGGTGGCGGCGGCCAGGAGGGCCCAGCCCTGCAGCTCGTCGAGACCCGCGCGCAGCCGGATGCGCGGGTGGGTCTTCGGGGCGAGGTGGCACGCGTCGAGCTGGGTCAGGGCGTCCGGCTTGTCGTGCACCACGCTGCCGCACGCGGTGCAGCGGGGTTCCCCCGGGCGCACCGGGAACGTCCCGGGGTGGTCCCAGGCTCCGGCGTCGGCGGCTGAGCGGGGCTCCTCGTGGACGACCTCGAGGGACCACTGCCGGACGAAGTCCGCCGCCGCCGGTGACAGCGAGTCACCGGCCGCCACGCGGACGCGCGCCCCCGCCCGGGGGCGCGGCAGCTGCCGGCGCAGGGCCTGCTCGGTGACGATCACGACGACGCCCCCCAGTCCGCCGGGAAGGTGACGTACAGGAACTTCGCCCACGACGGCGTACCGAACGTGATGGCGGTCCCCCGGGGCACGAAGAGCACGTCGCCGGGCCGACCGACGACGACGCCCGCGTCGGTGCCGATGTGCAGCTCACCCTCGACGACGTACTCGACCTCGTCGTACGTGAGCGTCCACGGGAAGCAGCCGCGCGTGAGCGTGAGGAACCCCGCGCCCATGGGGCACCCGTGCTCGGCCGTGACCACGTCGGCCACGCGGACGTCCTGACCCGGCTCCGGTCCCGGGAACGGGAACGGGGTCAGCCGGACGTCGCGCGCGTCGACGTGGCGCACGGGCGCGGGCGCGGGCGCCCCCGGCGGGACCGGCGTCGGCGGTGCCTGCCCGAGCACCGCGGTGACGGCACGCCGGACCCGCTCCTCCAGGGAGTCCGCCCCGGACCCGCCGGGAGGAGCGGCCGGCGAGGCCGGGACGACCTCGATCGTCACGCCGAGGTCACGCGCCGTCTCCGCCGCGAGGGCGGTGACGAGCGTGCCGCGGACGATCTCGACCCGGAGCCGTCCCGAGCCGTGCGCCGCCCTGACGTCCGAGGACGTGAGGGCGCGTCTCGATCGGGACATGAGCCCTCTCCTCGGGAGCGTCAGACCTCGTCGGTGCCGGTGCGCGGCAGGATCGTCTCCACGTCACCGTGCGGACGCGGGATCACGTGGACCGAGACGAGCTCGCCCACCCGGTCCGCGGCCGCCGCGCCGGCGTCCGTCGCGGCCTTCACCGCGCCGACGTCGCCGCGCACCATGACGGTGACGTACCCGCCGCCGATCTGCTCCTTGCCGATCAGCCTGACGTTGGCGGCCTTCACCATCGCGTCCGCCGCCTCGATCGCGCCGACCAGACCCTTCGTCTCGATCATCCCGAGGGCGATCATCTGGACGTTGGCCATCTGCGTGCTCCTTCTGTGCGTGGTGGGTGCGGACGGTGGGGCGGGCGCCCCGCCGTCAGGTCGGGGGGCCGGCGTGGCCGGCGGTGGGGCCGGGGTCGCCGGCCGTGGGGCCGGGGTTGCGGCGGTCGGTGGCGCGGGCCCCGGGGCGGAGCCCGCGGACGCGACGTCGGCCGGCGAGACGTCCGCCGGCGGCGCGCCGCGCGGCGGCAGCGGGGTCCCGACGTCCTCGCCGCTCGTGGCCGCAGCGAGGAGCGCCTCGGCCGCCGCGGCACGCTCCTCGGCCGCCGCGGCACGCTCCTCGGCCGCGAGCAGGGCCGCGAGCACGCCGGCCCGGGGCCCGCCGGGACGGGCCTCCTCCAGGGCGCGGACCGAGGACGGGTCCAGCTCGCCGTCGGCGAGCATGCGCCGCACGACGACGGCGCTGAGCCGCCGGTACGCCGCGGGGGTCGGTCCGGTCACGTCCTCACCTCCTCACCTCGGCGAGCACCTGCCGGACGATGCGCGCGACGAGGTCGGCGTCGGGCCCGTCGCCGGTCGGGGCCGCGCCGAGGGCCTGGCCGGGGCCGGTCCAGGCGGCCTCGGGCGGGCGGCGCACCTCGTACGCCAGCCGTTTGACGTTGAGCAGGTGGTGCACGGTGATGTTGTCGCTGACGACGGCGCCGCCCAGGCCACCGGGAGCGAGCGTCATCGAGGGCGCGAGGCCCGTGGTCCCGCCGATCGCCCCGAACGTGCCCCAGGTGTTGACGAGGATCCGGAAGGCCGGCTTCTCCAGCCCGAAGGCCAGGACGACGTCCTCGTCGGTGGCGTGGACGACCAGCGAGTGCCCGTCCCCGCCGAACCTCAGCAGCTCGATGGACCGCTCGCAGCCGGCCCACCAACCGTCCTCCTCGATGAACCCGAGGACCGTCGTCAGCTTCTCGCGCGAGAGCGGGTGGGCCGGCCCGACACCGCCGAGGTCCGCGACGAGGATGCGCGCACTCGCGGGCACGTCGATCCCGGCGAGCTCGCCGATCCGCTGCGGCGAGCGGCCGACGAACCGGGGGTCCATCGTCCCGCCGGGACGGAACATCATGCCGCCGACCCGGTCCGCCTCCTCCGGCGTCATCCAGTGGGCGCCGGCGGCGCGCATCGCCTCCCGCAGCTGCCCCGCGATCGGCCGGTCCGCCACGACGGTCTGCTCGGTCGCGCAGATCGTGGAGAAGTCGAACGCCTTGGAGGCGACGACGTCCCGCGCCGTGCGCTCCACGTCGGCGCTGCGGTCGACGTAGACCGGGACGTTCCCCGGCCCCACCCCGATGGCCGGCTTGCCGACGCCGTGGGCCGCCCGCACCATCGGCGTGCCTCCCGTGGCGAGGATCAGCGACGTCGCGTAGTGCTGCATCAGCTCGTGGGTGCCCGGCAGCGAGACCGTCCGCAGGCAGCTCACCAGGCCGGGCGGCATGCCCGCGGCCTCCCCGGCCGCGGCCATGACGTCGACGGCCTCGGCGGTCGACCGGACCGCCGTCGGGTGCGGGGCGACGACGACGCCGTTGCGCGCCTTGACCGACACCAGCACCTTGAAGATCGCGGTCGAGGTCGGGTTCGTCGACGGGCACAGCGCCGCGACGACCCCGACGGGCCACCCGATCTCCACCACCCGGCGGGCCTCGTCGCGGCGCAGGACCCCGCACGTGGGCACGTCCCGGATCGAGGCCCACACGTCGCGGCTCGCGAACTCGTTCTTGAGGCGCTTGTGCTCGGGGACGCCGTAGCCGGTGTCCTCGTGCGCCATGAGGCCGAGCCGGGCCGAGGCTCCCTGGGCCGCCTCGGCCATCGCGGCGCAGATGCGGTCGACGTCCTCCTGCGGGGTGAAGCGGAACGCCCGCTGCGCCTCGCGTGCCGCCACGGCGCAGCGCCGTGCCTCCTGGATCGAGCGCAGGTCGAGGTCCATCTCGGCCGGAGCGGATCCGCCCACCTCCACCACCTCCGTCCTGCGGCCGACGGCGTCGTCGGCCGGGGCTGTCAGTACTTCCTCGGGCTCCGCGCGATGTCGAGCACGGCGTCGCCGAAGGCCTGGCAGGCCGCCCGGCAGGCGCTCTGGGTGCCCGAGAGGAGTCCGCCGCCGAAGTTCGTCTCGGACGGCGGCGCCCACCAGACCTTCATCTCGACGTCGGCGGCCTTGACCGCGGCGTCGATGGCGTACGTCGCCTCCAACGGCGGCGCGATGAGGTAGGCCAGCGGCGTCCCGACCGGCACGCCGGCGACCCCGCTCAGGTACGTGCCCGTCCGCGAGATCGTGTGGGGGAAGAAGTTCAGCTCCCCTGCCTCGTCGGCGCTGTAGAACCAGGCCTCCTCCTCGGCGTACGCGATGCACGCGTTGAGGCCGGCCCGGGCCTCCGCGGGATCGGGCGCCCCGAGGATGCCGATGATCTCGCCGGACAGCGGGCCCGACGGGTAGCCGGAGCCCGCGTAGAAGCTGTGCGCGTAGACCACCTCGACCTCGGCCATCTTGGTCGCCTCGTCCAGCGAGACGTACAGCGCGTCGTCGATGTCGCAGGTGATGAGCGCGAGGCTGCGGTGCTCGGGCTTGAGCTCGAGCTTCGCCGCGAAGTCGGGGTGGACGTTCGGGATGATCCGGGCCGCCAGGATGGTCGGCTTCACCGGGTCGAGGATGCCCATGCTGATCCCTTCCTCGGGTCGTGGGTCAGGAGGTCGTGGCGGTGAGCTCGCGGAGCCTGACCCCGCTCGCGCCGTGCTGGAGGGTCTTGCGGACGAGGTCGACGACGAAGGCGCCGGCCTCCAGCGGGTTCGTCCCGCCGTGCGTGGTGATCATGCAGATGAGGTCGCGCTCGGCGTCGGTCTTGCCCGGCTCCGGGTGGAAGCCCATGTAGGCGCTCATCGCGTCGGCGATGCCCAGGCCGGGCCGCTCGCCGATGAGGAGGAGCACGAGCTTCGCGTCCACGACCCGGTTGACGTCGTTCATCACCCCGACCCGGCAGTTCTCGATGAAGAACGGGGTGCCGATGCTCAGCCCGGCGGACCGCAGCCCCTGGACGATGACCGGGTAGATGTCGGCCAGGTTGTTCTCGATCGCCGCCGCGGACAAGCCGTCCCCGACGCAGATCTGGACGTCGGGCCCGTGCACGCACCGCTCGGCGACCGTCGCGCGGGCCTCGTCCGAGAGCAGCCGGCCCAGGTCGGGCCGCAGCAGGTACTCCGCACGGTCCGCGGCGCGCGTCCGCACCGTGAACAGGTCGAACCGGGCCTTGACGTCCTCCGGCACCTCGCCGTAGATCGCGTCCTGCGTGACGCCGTGGTCGGCCTGGAACAGCAGCAGCGACGCCGTCCGCGGCCGGGGCCCGGCACGCCCGACGCCGAGCCGCGCCGTCGTCGTCGCGCAGAGGTTGCGCAGGCCCTCCGGGTCCACCGGGTCCACGACGCCGAGAGCGCGGCGGGCCTCGGGCAGCGTCGGGTCCGGCAGGTCGATGACCAGGTCACCGGACGACGGCGCCCCGGCGGTGGCCGCCCCGCCCGGGCCCGCCGGCCCCCCTGACGCCTCGGTGCCCGCGACGCCCAGCTCGCGCAGCACGGCGCGGACGACGGCCTCCAGGTCTGGGCTGTTCGTGGTGCTCATCGCGTCCTCACCTCTGCAGGAAGAACGAGGCGTCGCCCGCACGAGCGGTGAGGCGTCCGTCCTTGATCAGGCCCAGGTCCTCCATCCAGCCCTCGAACTCCGGCAGGGGCCGCAGTCCGAGCGTCTGGCGCAGGCTCGGGGCGTCGTGGTAGCTCGTGCACTGGTAGGAGAGCATCGCGTCGTCGCCCATCGGCACGCCCATGAAGTAGTTGCAGCCCGCGGCCGACAGGAGGACCGCGAGGTTCTCGATGTCGTTCTGCGTCGCCTTGGCGTGGTTGGTGTAGCAGGCGTCGCAGCCCATCGAGATCCCGGTGAGCTTGCCCATGAAGTGGTCCTCCAGGCCCGCCCGGGTGATCTGGACCGAGTCGTAGAGGTACTCCGGGCCGATGAACCCGACGACGGTGTTGACCTGGAACGGCTTCCACCGCTTCGCCATCCCGTAGATCCGGGCCTCCATGACGAGCTGGTCCGCCCCGTAGTGGGCGTCGGCCGACAGCGCCGTGCCCTGGCCGGTCTCGAAGTACATGTAGTTGGGCCCGGCGGTCCAGCAGTACTTCTGGGCCATCGCGTAGGCCTCGTCCATCATCGCCACGCTGACGCCGAAGGCCTCCATCGCCTTCTGCGAGCCCGCGAGGCTCTGGAACACGAGCCCCACGGGGGCGCCGCGACGCATCGCCTCCATCTGCGTCGTGACGTGCGCGAGGAGGCAGTTCTGCGTGGGGATCTGCCACCGCTGGATGACGTCGTAGGTCATCTCCAGCAACCGGGAGACCGAGCCGACGGAGTCGTCCGAGGGGTTGATCCCGATGACGCGGTCGCCGGAGCCGTAGGCCAGGCCCTCGTAGATCGTCGCGCGGATGCCGTCCACGGAGTCCGTCGGGTGGTTCGGCTGGTTCCGGGAGGCGAGCGTCCCCGGCAGGCCGATCGTGTTCTGGCAGTGGGCGCTCACGCGGATCTTGCCGGCGGCGTGGATGAGGTCCAGGTTGCTCATGAGCTTGGTGACACCGGCCACCATCTCGCCGGTGAGCGCGGTGCTGACGCGGCGGATCATGTCCCCGGTCGTGGTGTCCGCCAGGAGCCACTCGCGGAAGTCCCCGACCGTCCAGCCCGTGATCTCACCGAAGACGGTCTCGTTGACCGCGTCGTCGATGACGCGGGTCACCTCGTCCTCGTCGTACGGGACGGCCGGGTTCTGCCGGATGACGCCGAGCGGGATCTCCGCGAGCACGAGGCGCGCCGCGACGCGCTCCGCCGCGGAGCGGGCTGCGATGCCGGCCTGCTGGTCCCCGGACTTCTCCTCGTTCGCCTTCGCGAGGACCTCCTTGACGTCGGCGAACTCGTGGGTCTCGCCGAACAGCTTCGTCCTCAGCAGCATGGCCGTGCCTCCTGCTCCCGTGCGTCCACGACGAGCCTCCTCACTGGTAGAAGACCAGGGTCTTGACCGAGACGGGGACGACTCGGCCGTCGAGCATGGGACGGCCGATGTCGATGAAGTCCCCCTCGCCGAGACCGACCTGGTCGATCGCGACGAGCGGGAGGTCCGGGGCGACGCTCTTGATCGTCTGTCCGAGCGCCTGGGCGTAGTCGCGCTCGGTCACGAGCACGACCGGGGGCCGTCCTGCGATGTCGTCCGGGCCGCTCCACGCGACGACGCCCTCCGCGAGCCGGACCAGGGACGGGTAGTCCAGGCGCGCCGGGAGGACCAGCGCGAGCGCGACGCCCTCCTCCGGATCCCGGTCCCACCGGCGCAGGGCGTGCTCGACGTCGCCGGCGAACGCGCCCGGCTCGGGCACGGCCGCCCACGTTCGAGGCTGGACGACGGGAAGGTTGCGCAGCGGCAGGAGGTTCGGGTCGGCCCAGATCGTCGAGCCCGACAGCGTCACCGTCTGCCCGGCGGCGCCGAGCACCGTCGCCCGGATCGTCTGCGCCGGCTCCCGGACCGGCAGGGCGCGCAGACGGGGGTCCTCCCGGAGGGAACGGGCGAGCAGCGGGCCGACGTCACCGAAGGCGGCCACCTCGTCCAGGTCCTCCGCCGGGTCGCCGTCGTAGAACGAGCGGCCGACCCCGCCGGAGAGGAACACCGCCGCGACGTCCTCGACCGGTGGCAGCGGTTCGGTGAGCGCGAGGCGCTCCGCGAGCGGCCGGCGCACGCCGAGCACGAGGTCGACGACGAGCGTCGCCATCGCGTCCGTGAGCTGCCGGAGCGCACCCACGGTCGCCCGATGCCCCTCGCGGAGGTCGATGTCGAGCTCCGCGACGATCGCGCGCCCGGACGGCGCGAGGTGCGTCACGATGCCCGAGCTGCGCTCGAGGGTCAGCTGGCGTCCACCGACCATGATGGCGGCGGAGGCGACGTGGGTGCCGGACCGGAAGACGGCCGCGTTGGAGGAGCCACCCCCGATGTCGACGTTGACGACCGTCGCGTAGTGCTCCGCCGACCACCGCGCCGCACCCGAGCCGCGGGCCGCGATCTGCGCCTCCAGGTTGGGGCCGGCCACCGTGACGACGAAGTCCCCGGCCAGCCCCGCGACGCTGGCCAGGATCGCCTCGGCGTTGCGCGTCCGCGCGGTCTCCCCCGTGATGATGACGGCACCCGTCTCGATGTCGCCGGGCAGCACGCCCGCCGCCGCGTAGTCCGCCGTGATGAGGGCGGTCAGGCGGTCCACGTCGACCTCGTCCGGGGCCAGCAGGGGCGTGGCGTGGGGCTCGCTCTCGAACAGGACGGCACGGGTGTCGATCTCGACCCGCGGGACCACGCCGAGCCGCCCCGTGTCGCGCACCGTCAGGCGCGACAGGACGACCTGGGTCGTCGTCGTGCCGACGTCGATGCCGACGCTCAGCAGCTCGCGGGCGGACTCCACGGCGGGGCCTCTCGGGGCTCGGTGGGACAGGGCCTGCCGGCCCCGGGGGGACCCCGGGGCCGGCAGCCTCAGGACTTGCGGAAGGTGGTGGCGCCCTCGACCTCGAGGGAGTCGAGAATCGCCATGATCAGCGCGTCCACGGCGCCGTCCCGCGTTCGTGCGGTCTGCCGGGCAGCACTCCCGGTGGCCACCAGCACGAGCTCCCCCTCACCGGCACCCACGCCGTCGACCGCGACGAACGGGGTGCCGACGAGCTCGTCGGTGGGCGTCGCCTCGCGCACCACCAGGAGCTTCAGCCCGTGCAGCTCCGGTTCCTTGATGGTCGAGACGGCGGAGCCGACGACCCGGGCGATGAGCACGGCTCACGCACCCACGGGGTTCGGGGGGGCGGGCGCCTGTCCGCCGCCACCCGGGGTGCCCTCGCGGGTCGCACCCGGCAGCGCGACGTGCGCACCCGGCACGTCGGTGGTGCCGGTGGGCGGCGGCGTCGTCGTCCCCGGGGCCAGCGGCTCGGGGGCCACGGCGCTCCCCGTCCCCGCCGTCGGCGCATCCTCGCGGTAGGCGGGGTACACCTTGCGGAAGAAGAGGTACGCGACGAGGACCGCGGTGATGCCGGCGGTGAGCTTGCCGACGATCATCGGGAAGATCATCTCGCGGCGGACGCCGGCGGTGAAGCCAAGGTGATCGCCGAAGGTGAAGGCGGCGCTGACGGCGAACGCGACGTTGAGCACCTTCCCCCGCGGGTCCATCTCCTTGAGGATCTATGTTTATCGTATCCGACCTTTGCACCGCCTGCGGCGATTGCGAA
>JACIXM010000258.1 GCA_014360395.1 Actinotalea sp. | reverse complement strand
GGCGAAGCAGGCCGAACCCCTCGTGCCGCGGGTCGAGGCGCCGTCGTCGGCGGCCACAGACGGGCCGGCGGGCCTGCGCGTGGACCGTGCGGCCCGGCGGGTGTGGGCCGGGCCACGGGAGGTGCTGCTCAGCGCCAAGGAGTTCGACCTGCTCGCCGTCCTGCACGCGGAGGCGGGCGCGGTGCTCACCCGCGAGCGCCTCATGAGCGACGTGTGGGACGAGCACTGGTTCGGCTCGACCAAGACCCTCGACGTCACCCTCGGGCGGCTGCGCGCCAAGCTCGAGGAGTCGGGGGCGCCGGTGCGCATCGTCGCGGTGCGGGGCGTCGGCTTCCGGCTCGAGCCGGACGATGCGTAGCCGCCTGACGTGGGCCTTCGTCGGTCTCACGGTCCTCGCGCTGGTCCTGTACGGGCTGCCGCGGGCGTTCCTGCTCGCCGACCTGGTGCGCGCGGCCGAGGAGCGCACCGCCACGGAGGTGGCGACCCTGGTCGCCGTCGTCCTCGAGGAGCGTGAGGCGCGCGGGGACGCGGTGACCGAGGCGTCGTTGCAGGAGCTGCTCGGCGAGGGCGAGGCCGCGCGCTACGTGCGGGCGGACGGCACGGAGGTGACCGCCGGCTCCGCGCCGGGCGAGGGCGGGATCACGGTCACGCGGGACGTCGGACCGGGTGGCACGCTGACGCTGGCGCACTCCGGCGACGCCGTCCAGGCGGCCGTGGTCGCGGCGCTCACCCCGCTCGTGCTCATGGGTCTGCTCCTGGTCCCGGCGGCCGTCGTGGCCGCGCGGCTCCTCGCCCGCCGCCTCACCCGCCCGTTCGACGAGCTCGCGAGGGCAGCCGCGGACCTCGGCACCGGCCGGTTCGACATCGCCGTCCCGCGGACCACGATCCCCGAGGCCGACGCGATCGGGCGGGCGCTGGTGGGCAGCGCCGAGCGCCTCGAGGAGCTGCTGGACCGTGAGCGCGAGTTCGCGGTGCACGCGTCCCACCGGCTGCGGACGCCCATCACGGCGCTGCGGCTGGACCTGGAGGACCTGAGCCTGTGGCCCGAGACGCCGCCGACGGTCGCCGCCCAGCTCACCGCCTCGCTCGGCGAGCTCGACCGGCTCGCCGCGGCCGTGACGGAGCTGCTCGACGACGCCCGCGGGCGTCGGGTGGCCGCCACGGTGCCCGTCGACCTGACGGCGTTCGTCCGCCGGGTGGTCGACCGGCGGCAGGGCGAAGGGCTGTGCCCGGAGCGGGACGTCGTCGTCGAGGGCGGGACCGGGGTCGTCGCCCGCGTCGACCCGGCGCTGCTGCGGCAGATCCTCGAGGTGCTCCTGGACAACGCGTGCCGGCACGGGGCGGGCCGGGTCACCGTGCGGACGGCGGACCGCGGCAACCGGGTGGAGCTGTGCGTCGCGGACGAGGGCGCCGGGCTCGCGGAGGGCATCGCCTTCCCCAGCCGCTCGGCCACCGAGGGCGTCGGTGGTCTCGTCGGTGCCCGCGACCGCGCGGAGGCCCTCGGTGGCCGGCTCGCCCTCGAGCCGGGCGACGGCACGACCCTGGTCCTCACGCTCCCCAAGCCCTGACCGTGGCAGGCTTCGTGGACGTGGAGGTCCGGATCGACGACGCCGCCCGGACGGCGCGCATCGAGGAGTACGGCGTCCTGCGCGGTGGCCCGCGTCGGGACCTGAAGGCCCTGGTGGACCTCGCGGCCCAGGTCACGGGGGTGCGGCACGCCGCGATCAACATCATCACGGCGGACGAGCAGCACCAGATCGTCACGGCCGCGCTGGAGCCGTCGGTGTGCTCCCGCGAGGACTCGATGTGCGCGGCGGTGCTGGCCGCGCCGGACCTCGTCATGGTCCGCGACGCCAGCCGGGACGACCGGTTCGCGGACAACCCCTTCGTCACCGGGCGGCTCGGGGCGGTCCGGTTCTACGCGTCCACGCCGCTGGTCACCCCGGGCGACGTGGTCATCGGCCGGCTGTGCGTCTTCGACGACGCGCCGCGCACGGTCACGCCGGCGCAGCAGGACGCGCTGCGGTCCCTGGCGGCGCGCGTCGTGGACGTGCTGGAGCTGGGACTGCGCACCCGGCAGCTTGAGGCGACGGTCAGCGAGCTGACGGCGGCGCGCAACGAGCTGAGGCGGTCCAACGAGCACCTGTCGGTGTTCGCCGGCCAGGTCGCCCACGACCTGCGCACCCCGCTCACGGCGATCCTCGCGAACGCGGAGGTGCTCGCGCTGGAGCTCGAGCGGGCGCCGGAGCTGGCGCCGTTCGTCGAGGCCACGCTGGAGTCCGGGCAGCGGATGAGCGACCTCATCGCGGACTACCTCGCCTACGCCCGGGTGGGCGCGGACCTGCGGGTGGAGGACGTCGACCTCGGCGTCGTCGTGGAGGCGGCCCTGGTCGACCTACGGCCGGCGACGACGGGCACGGACGTCGTCGTCGGTCCGCTGCCGGTCGTGCGCGGCGACCGCGCCCAGCTGTACGGGGTGGTGCTCAACCTGCTGGCCAACGCCCTGAAGTTCACCCGGCCCGGGCAGGCGCCGTCGGTGCGGGTGGCCGCACGGCGGCGGGGGGACCGGTGGCGGGTCGAGGTCCGCGACCGGGGCCCCGGGGTGCCGGTGGAGCGGCGCGAGGAGGTCTTCGGGTTGTTCGCCCGTGCCGACAGCGAGCGCGCGGGCCACGGCATCGGCCTCGCGACGGCGCGGCGGGTGGTG
>JACIXM010000257.1 GCA_014360395.1 Actinotalea sp. | reverse complement strand
GCCCTGCGGTGCGACGGCCTCCCGGCGTCCTCCCGGACCGCTACGGCGCGGCGACCAGCTCGGGCGTCGTCGTCGGCGCCTGTCGCGCCAGACCGGTCCCGGCGACCGCCGTCTGGTAGCCGTACGCCAGCCGGATCAGCGTGGCCTCGTCGAACTCCCGGCCCAGCAGCTCCATCCCCACCGGCAGGGCGACCCGGTCCGCCGTCGGCGTGGTGAACCCGGCCGGCATGGACAGCGCCGGGTAGCCCGAGAACGGGCTGAGCCGGTTGTTCGAGCCCGCCGCCGGGGACCCGACCCGCGGCAGCGACTGCACCGACGGGTACATCAGCGCGTCGTAGGCCTCGCCGAGCACCTGGCCGTCGAGCGTGGTGTTCTCCAGCGCGGCGTCCAGGCGCGCCCGCACGAACGCCGGCCGCTCCTCGGTGTTGTGCAGGTACAGCGGGTTGCTCAGCCGGTCGGTCCCGGCCGTCGCGTAGGAGCGGAACGTCGCTGCCCGCGTGGTCGCCGCGGCCTGGACCTCCTCGTACGTCTGCGGGTGCCCGTCGACGTCCGAGGGCCAGGACTGCAGGTAGGCGGTCAGGGAGTCCTTGAACTCGTAGGTGCTGACGCTCGCGTACCGCGACAGGATCGTGGACAGCTCCGGGATCTCGACGTCCTCGACGGTCGCGCCCGCCGCACGCATGGCCGCGATCGCCTGGTCGAGCACGGCCAGCACGGCGGGGTCCGTCCCGAACAGCGCCCGGACGACGCCGATCCGCGCTCCCTCCAGGCCGTCCCGCTTGAGCGCGCGGGTGTACTGCCGCGGCTCCACGCCGACCATCGCCGCGTACTCCGCCGCCGACCCGAGCAGCACCCCGGTGTCCGTGCGCTGCTGGGCCTCGGTGTACTGCCCGCTGAACTCCGTGCCGTCGAACCCGACGAGCACCGACAGCAGCTCGGCGCAGTCCTCGACCACCCGGCACATCGGCCCGGCGGTGTCCTGGAACGGCGCGAGCGGGACGATCCCGTCCTGGCTCAGCAGCCGCATCGACGGGCGGATCCCGACCAGCCCGGTCACGCTCGCCGGCACGCGGATCGACCCGCCGGTGTCCGTGCCGAGCCCGGCGATCGCCAGGCTCGCCGACACCGCCACGCCCGTCCCCGAGCTCGACCCACCCGGGCCGAACCGCAGGTCGTAGGGGTTGCGCGCCTGGCCGCCCAGCGCGCTGGAGCCGCCGAACCCGAACGCGAACTCGTCCAGGTTCACCTTGCCGAGGATGATCGCGCCGGCGTCCTTGAGCTCGGCGGCCAGGAAGGCGTCGTCGGGCGGGGTGGACTGCGCGAGGACGGCCGCACCCGCCGTCGTCGGCATGCCGGTCGCGTCGATGTTGTCCTTCAGGACGATCGGCATGCAGTGCAGCGGCGGGGTCTTGGCGCCGCGGTCGGGCCGGCGGACGTCGAGCGCGGCCGCCTCCGCGAGCGCGTCGGGGTTGAGGCTGATGAAGGCGTTGAGGTCGTCGTCGTACGCCTCGATCCGGTCCAGGTACCCCTGCACGAGCTCGGTGCAGGTGATGCGGCCGGTGACGAGCGCCTGCCGGGCCTGCGCGATGGACGTCTCGGACCATCCGAACGACGGCGGCCCGGGCGTGCTGGGCGGCGCGGCGGTGGCCTGCGGCATCACCGCGAGGGACGTCGCGAGCGCCACCGCACCCGCGACCAGGGACGTGCTGAGAGTTCGACGCACCAGTCCTCCTGGACGGACGACCGCGGACCGGATCGCCGCGGGCTGGTCCGCAGCCTGCGCCGCGGATGTGATCAAGGTGTCGCCCGCCGGTGACGCGGAGGTAAATCGTTCTCCGGCCGTCGCCCGGACCCGAGCGCCCTCCCGAGCAGGCCTTGTCCGCGATCTCCGCCCTCCGGCGGGCCGGAACTGCGGAATCTGCCCGGGGAAGCGGGTCGCGGCGCGGCGTCGACAGTTCATCCGGGGCTGTACTGTCATCCCCGTGGAGACCGTGACGCTCGGCCACACCGAGGCGCTCGCCCGGCTCGGGCACGCACTCTCGGACACGACGCGCACCCGGGTCCTGCTCGCGCTCCGCGAGGCGCCGGCCGTCCCGTCCGACCTCGCCGACGCCCTCGACGTCTCCCGTCAGGCGATGTCCAACCACCTCGCCTGCCTGCGCGGCTGCGGCCTCGTCGACGCGATCCGCGACGGCCGCAACACCTGGTACCGACTCGCCGACCCGCACCTCGCGCCGGCCCTCGGTGAGCTGCTCCGACTCGTCGTCGCCGTCGACCCCGACTGCTGCTCCGAAGGGTGCACCTGCCCATGACCTCGCTGCCGCTGTCCCGGCCGGCGCCGACCGCCGAGCGCCGCGCCGTCCTCGAGCGCCGGGTCCGGCTCGTCGTCGCCGCGACGATCACCTACAACGTCGTCGAGGCGGTCGTGGCGATCTGGGCGGGACGCATGGCGTCGTCGGCGGCGCTCATCGGCTTCGGGCTGGACTCGGTCGTCGAGGTCCTCTCCGCCGCGGCGGTGGCCTGGCAGTTCGCCGCCCCCGACCCCGAGCGGCGCGAGCGCCGGGCCATGCGCTTCATCGCCGTCGCGTTCTTCGCCCTTGCCGTGATCGTCTCGGTCGAGGCGGTGCGGACCCTGCTCGGCGCCGCCGAGCCCGAGCACTCGACGGTCGGGATCGTGCTGGCGTCGGTGAGCGTGGTCGTCATGCCGGTGCTGTCGTGGTTCGAGCGCCGCACGGGCCGCGAGCTCGGGTCCGCGACGGCCGTCGCGGACTCGCACCAGACCCTCCTGTGCACGTACCTGTCGGCGGTGCTGCTGGTGGGGCTCGTGCTCAACTCGACGCTCGGCTGGACGTGGGCCGACCCGCTCGCCGCGCTCGTCATCGCCGGGATCGCCGTCCGGGAGGGCCTGGAGGCGTGGCGCGGGGACGCGTGCTGCACCCCCGCCGCGGCGCTCTTCGCCCACGACGACGCCGGTGGCTGCGGCGGCGACGGCTGCTGCGGCACCCGCTGACACCACGGCCACACGCGCAAGGACCGCCCGGGCACCGACACAGAGAGGGTGTCCGGCCCTCCCGCGCGGCAGACCGAGCGGGAGCGGGCCGGACCCATCCCTCCCGGAGGCCCTCATGCACCCCGTCGTGCCCGCGGACGCCGACCTCTCGACGACCACCGCTCCCACCGCCTCGCCGCCGACCACCACCGCGCCGGCGCTGACCGCCACCCCGCCGCCGATGACCACCGTGCCGACGACGACGACGGCGCCCGCACCCGCGCCCGCACCGAGCGGCGTGCTCGTCGCCGCCGTCGTGGTCGGCGCCGGCGCTGTCCTCACGAGCGTGATCCCGCTGATGAACGTCCTGTCGCTCCTGGGCGGCCTCGGCGTCGTCGTCGTCGGTGTCCTGGCCCTGCGCCGCGGCGCACCGGGCCGCGGTCTGGCCGTCGCCGCGATCGTGCTCGGCGCGCTGGCGGTGGCAGTCGCCACGGCGGTGCTGCTCGTCGTCGGCGCGCTGTTCATCACCAGCGAGCGGATCAGCGTCGACGAGTTCGAGTCCGTCCCGTTCGGCCCCGAGGAGCTCGTGGACGAGCGCGGCGAGCCGGTGGACGAGCGCGGCGAGCCGGTCGACCAGGACGGCGTCGTCGTCCTCCCCTGAGCGGGCTCCGCGCGACCCGACCCGCGCGACCACCTCCGCCCGCCCGCCACGGGCAGATTCCGCGCCGTCGGCCCGCGGGAGGGCGATCCGCGCGAGAGCTGCCCGCCGGTGGGCGGCCGGGCCCTCAGGCGAGGTCGCGCCGGCGGAACACCAGCGCCGTCAGCCCGAGCACCAGCACCGCCCCCACGCCCAGGTACGCCGCGCCCTGAGCCAGGCCCAGCGCCACCTCGGTACCCGTGCACTGCGTGCCCTGGTCGGTGACGGTGCACTCGCTCACCCAGTACGTCGTCCCGCCCTCGACCCACGCCCGCAGGTTCGTCTGGAGCAGGAACGGCTGGATCGGCTGCACCAGGTTCCCGAGGATCGCCTCGACGACGAGCAGGTAGCCGATCACCAGCCCCAACGCGACGCCGGTGTTCTTCAGCAGCACGCCCAGCGCCGACCCGACCGCCGCGGCGACACCGCCGAGCACCACCACGCGCAGCCCGGTCCACCCGACGTCCGCCCACACCGCGCCGGTCATCGTCCCCAGCGCCCCCTGCGCGGCGTGCACCCCGTACGCCCCGCCCACGAGCACCGCGGCGAGCACCGCGGTGATCGGCACGCCGACGACGCCGCTGGCCGCCACCTTGGAGAAGAGCACCCGCAGCCGCTGCGGCACGAACGTCAGCCAGGTGCTCATCGACCCGGTCGTCATCTCCGCCGCGGTCGCGGTCACCCCGACCACGAAGACCAGGAAGACCAGCAGCGTCGCCGTGCTCGACAGCAGCGGTCCGAGCGCCGTGGACAGCTCGCTGGACGGCGGTACGTACCACTCCCGCTGCGGCTCCATCTCGGCGCAGCCGAAGTCGAGCGGCTCGCCGGCGAGCTCGGACTCGCCGGCCTGGGCGTCGAGGCAGTCGGCGACCATCTGCTCGCCGTTCTCCTCCCAGTCCTCCAGCGCCCACGCGTACTGCCGCTCGGCCTCCGCGATCTGGGCGTCGGTGAGCGGGCGCGCGCTCTGCCACGCCGCCACCAGCACCAGGCCGACGGCGAGCAGCCCGCCGATCGTCACGAACGTGATGAGCCGGCGCGCGACGACGCGGCGCAGCTCCACCGCGACCAGCCTCATCGCGCACCTCCCCCGGTGGACGGGTCGGCGGCCGACGACGGCGCCGCGGGTGGCGCAGGCGCTGGGGGTGGGGGCGAACCGGTGGGTGGCGCGCCCAGCGCCGCGCCCTGGGTCAGCTCGAGGAACACGTCCTCCAGGCCCGCGCGGACCGGGGTGAGCTCGTGCACCCACAGGCCCTGCTGCCCCAGCAGCCACGTGATCCGTCCGGCGTCGGGCTCGCCCTCGACCAGCAGACGCTCGCCGTCGGGGCGGACCGTCAGCCCGGCCGCCGCGAGCACCTGGGCCGCGCGCCCGGCGTCCCGCACGCCGACCCGGACCGCGGCCCGGCGGTCCCCGATGACGTCGGCCACCGTGCCGGTCGCGAGGAGCCGGCCCCGGCCGACGATCGACACCGTGTCCGCGACCTGCTCGACCTCGGCGAGGATGTGGCTGCTGACCAGCACGGTGCGGCCCTCGTCGGCGAGGCGGCGCATCGTCGTGCGGATCTCGTGGATGCCGGCCGGGTCCAGGCCGTTGGTCGGCTCGTCGAAGATCAGCAGGTCGGGCTCCTTGAGCAGCGTCGCGGCGATCGCGAGCCGCTGCTTCATGCCGAGGGAGTAGGCCCCGAACGCGTCGTCGCCCCGCTCGCGCAGCGCCGTCGCGGTCAGCACCTCGTCCACGCGGGCGCGCGGCGCGCCGATGGCGTCGGCGAGGAGGGTGAGGCTGCGCCGGCCGGAGAAGGTCGGCAGGAACTTCGGCGACTCCACGATCGCCCCGACCCGGCCCACGACCTCCGGCAGCGCGTCCGGCACCCGGTGGCCGAAGATCCGCATCCGCCCCGCGTCCGGACGGACGAGGCCGAGCAGCATGCGGATCGTCGTCGTCTTGCCCGAGCCGTTCGGCCCGAGGAACCCGTGCACGCCGCCGACCGGCACCCGCAGCGACAGGCTGTCGACCGCGACCTGGCGGCCGCGGGCGGTGCGGTACGTCTTGCGCAGGTCGTTCGTCACGACGGCGTACTCGTCGGCGGTGGCCACGGCTCTCCCCTTCGCGCGCGACCGCGACGTCGGACGACGTCGGCTGCGGCGCCGCGCCAGTCTGGCAGCGCCCGCGCCGAAGATCACCGCCGCCGCGCCGCCGTCGTCGTCACGCCCCCGCCCCGCCCTCCCGCCGCCGTCGCGATCGAGCACGGGGCGACGTGGGTGACGCTCGACCGGGACGTCGCGCGCTTCCCCGGTCTGCGCTGGACCAGCCCCCTGACCGCCGGTCCTGGGACGATGGCCCGGTGACCTACGAGCTCCAGCCCGTCGCCGTCGTGCGCTCGCCGCGCACCGAACCCCTCGACGACGACTGGGACCACGTCACGTCGACCGTCACCCTCGACGCCGACCGGTTCGGCCCGGGGGCGCTCGCCGGCCTGGCGGACTTCTCGCACGTCGAGGTCGTCTTCCTCTTCGACCGCGTCGACCCGGCCCGCGTGCAGACCGGTGCGCGTCGCCCGCGGGGCCGCGCGGACTGGCCGGAGGTCGGCATCTTCGCCCAGCGCGGCAAGGTCCGCCCGAACCGGCTGGGCGTGACCGTGTGCCGGCTGCTCGGCGTCGACGGGCTGACGCTCACCGTCCAGGGCCTCGACGCCATCGACGGCACGCCGGTGCTCGACATCAAGCCGTACCTGGCGGAGTTCGGCGCGCGCGGCGAGGTGCGCCAGCCCGCGTGGTCGCGCGAGCTCATGGCCGGCTACTGGGAGCTCGACGCGCCCGCCGCCGCGCGCTGACCCTGCTCGGCGGCGGCGGCGTCCAGCGCACCGGCCCGTCGCAGAGGGCGGCCGTTCCGCGCTCCACGACCCCGGATGGCCGCAGAGCGCGACCGCACCGGAGCGGCGCGGAGGAGCCGGCTACAGGAGCGCGCCCTGGCCGGAGAGGTCGCCGTGGACGGTCGCGGCCCACTGCCGGACCTGCTCGGCGTTGCGCCAGTCGCCCGCCTTCGTCTTGGCCATCGCGCTCGCCGGGAACCCCTGCGCGTCGGGCTCGAGCCGTCCGCCGAAGGTCACCTGCCCGCGGGCGTGCACCCGCTCCATCGCCGCACGCACGTGCTCGACGGGCGGCAGGGCGCCGTCGTCGGCGGACGCGTCCAGCGGGCCGGACGCCACCAACCACACCGGCACCCGCGACAGCTCCTTCTCGTACCGGCGGACGAACCGCCGGGCGTCCTTGTGCCACCTCCCGGCGTAGACCGCCCCCGCGACGACGACGGCCTCCACCTCACCCACACCCTTCACGGCCGCGGCCGGCTCGACGCGGACGTCGTCGCCGAGGGCCGTCAGCTCCGCGCCGATCTGCTCGGCGAGCCCCTGCGTCCCCCCGCGCTTGGACCCGTACGCCACCAGCACCGTCATCGTCGGACTCCTTCCGGGACGGGACCCGCGGGGAGGCGGTGCGCCGGGATGCGGTTCGAGCGCTCCCCACACGCGGGCGCGACGCGTGGCGCCGCTCCTCCCAGCCTGCGCCGCGGGGGCCCCCGGTCGAGGGGCGAACGTCCCGGCCGCGGAGCTCGGTCCGGTGAGGTCGCCTCCGGCCGCACCGCGGTGATCGTTACGCTGGCGCCACCATGACGCAGAACCCGCCGCCCGGCTCCTTCCAGCGCTTCCGCCAGTGGCGCGTGCGGATCATCGGCCTCTCGTTCGGCGTGCTCGGTGTCGGTGCGCTCGTCGCGGCGCTGCTGGGTTCCCGTCCCCCGCTGCTGGCGACGGCGGCGCTGCTGGGCGTCGCAGCGGTGGCGCTGCTGCGGCTGAGCCGGAACCTGCCCGAGGCCGACGCCCCCGCCGCGGAGAACACGGCCGCCCTCGCGCTCATGGGCGTGGCGTTCGTGTCCGTGCTGGTCGCGGCGGTCGTCGCCGGCCTGACCGCCGGCTGAGGCGCCCCGACACGCGCGAGCGGGGAGCCGGTCCACCACCGGCTCCCCGCCCGTTCCCCCTGCAGGGCCGTGCCCGGCCCCGACCCGCGCCCCCCGCGCGGGCTGACTGTCAGCTGCCGCCGGGGCACTCCGACTCGTGCGGCAGCAGCGGACGGAACCAGACCTCGTAGGTGGTGCCGTCGTCCTCGAACTGCGTCAGCTGGTTCGCCTCGCGCAGGGTCTCCAGGAGGGTCGCGGCGTCGTCGTCCTCCACGACCACGCACTGGCCGAGGTCCGCGAGCGCCACGGACTCCAGCGGCCACGGGACGACCTGCGGCGCGAACTCCGGGTCGACGTCGACACCGGCGTCGGCCGGCCGGCCGGCGACCGCGAAGGCGGTGATGTCGTACGGCTCGCCGTCACCCATGGGGACGATGTCGTAGACCGCGGCGAGGAAGTCGTTGAGGCCGACGCGCGCCTCGACCTGCTCGGGCGTCAGACCGATGTCCTGGGGCGGGTCGTAGGGGTCGGAGCCCCCGCCGGACCCGTCCTCGGCCCCGGTCTCGGCGCCGTCCCCGACGACCGGCTCCTCCCCGCCGGCGCCCTCGTCCTCCCCGACGAGGTCCTCACCGACGATGCCCTCGTCCGCGACCCCCGCGTCCGTCCCGGTGCCGTCGCCCATGCCGAGCGCGTCGACCGCGTGGAGGTACGTCTCGCCGTCGACGGTGAGGGTCACGAACGTCATCGGGGCGTCCGCGATCGGGGGGTGGCCGTAGTCGGGCGCCTCGGCGAGGAGGCCCGCCTCCCGGGCCGCGTCGACGATGGCCGCGAGGTCCTCGTCGGAGATCTCGGAGACCAGGAGGTTCGGCAGCGCCGGCCCCGGGAAGATCATGATCTGCGGGCCGTGCGTGATGGCGCGACCGTCCTCGTAGACGGTGAGCATCGGCACGTTCGCGAAGTCGTAGCCCGGCATGACGAACCCACCGGCGAGGTGGACCTGCAGCACCGGCTCGTCCTCGGTGACGTCCCGCACCAGCCCGTCCTGCTCGCCGCTGCCGCCGCCGCTGCCGGCGTCGACCGCGCCCCCGCACGCCGCCAGCCCCAGGACCGCCACACCGACGACGGCGCCCCGCACCGCCCCTCGTGTGCTGCGCATCGCACTCACCCCTTCCGCGCGGTGGTGCCGCGCCGACGCGGCCCCCGTCGGGCCCCTTCACCCTTCCTGTGTCCGCAGGTCACCGACCCTTGCACCCAGCTCCCCGCGCCCTCTCGCGTCCTGCGCCCACGCAGCGACGGCGAGCGCGGACGGGGCGCAGGAGGTGGCGGGCGGGGCGGGGTCAGGCGGGCAGGTCGAACCAGACGGTGACGCCGACGCCGTCGTCGGTGTCCGCCATGCCCATGGCGCCGCCGTGCGCCGCCACCACCCGCCGCGCCGTCGCGAGGCCGATGCCGTGGCCGGCGCGCTCGCTGTCGGCGCGGGCGAACAACCCGAAGA
>JACIXM010000256.1 GCA_014360395.1 Actinotalea sp. | reverse complement strand
AGTTCGTCTTCCGCCCCGACGGTCCCTTCGCCGCGCTGGGGACGCGACGCCTGGTCGCCTCCCCGGCGATGGCGGGGTCCGAGCGGTACCTGGAGGCGGTGGGCTTCCGCCTCGACGGCGACCGGCGTGTCCTGGACCTGGGTGGCCACCGCACCGCCTGAGGAGCGCTGGCTACGATCGGGCGCGTGAGTGCCGAGACCAGCCCCGCGCCGACGGCGGCGACCAGTCCCCCCGCCGCGGCCCCGCCGGCCACCCGGCTGCCCCTGCGCGCGGAGCTGGTCGGGCTCGAGCCCTACGGCGCGCCGCAGCTCGACGTGCCGGTCCTGCTCAACGTCAACGAGAACCCGTACGCGCCCTCGGAGGACGTCGTCGCGGACATCGCCGAGGCGGTGGCCCGGGCGGCCGGCGGCCTGAACCGCTACCCCGACCGGGAGTTCCTGGACCTGCGCGAGGACCTGGCGGCCTACCTCGGCGTCGAGTCCGGCGTGCGGCCCCGCGCGGAGGAGGTCTGGGTCGCCAACGGGTCGAACGAGATCATGCTGCACCTCCTGCAGGCCTTCGGCGGTCCGGGGCGCACTTCGCTGTCCTTCGCCCCGACCTACTCGATGTACCCGGAGTACGCCCGGGACACCTCCACGCGGTGGGTGACCGGCCGCCGGGCCGACGACTTCACCCTCGACCTGGACCACGTCCGCGCCAGGGTGGCCGAGCACGCGCCGTCCGTGATCCTGCTGGCCAGCCCGAACAACCCGACGGGGACCGCGCTACCGACGGCCGAGGTCGAGGCGGTGCTCGCGGCGGCCGAGGACGTCCCCGGCGGCTGCGTCGTCGTCGTGGACGAGGCGTACGGGGAGTTCCGGCGTGCCGGGACGCCGTCAGCCCTGAGCCTGCTGGCGGACCACCCCAACCTCGTGGTGACCCGGACGCTGTCCAAGGCGTTCGGCCTGGCCGGCGCCCGCGTGGGCTACCTCGTGGCGGACCGGGCCGTCGTCGACGCGCTGCGGGTGGTGCGGCTGCCGTACCACCTGTCCGCCGTGACCCAGGCGGTCGCCCGAGCCGCGCTGCGCCACGCCGACGAGCTCATGGCGCAGGTCGACGGCCTGCGCGCGGAGCGCGACGCGACGGTGCGGTGGCTGCGGGAGCGCGGCCTGACGGTGGCCGACAGCGACGCGAACTTCGTGCTGTTCGGCCGCTTCGACGACCGGCACGCCGTGTGGCAAGGGCTGCTGGACCGGGGCGTGCTCATCCGCGAGACGGGCCCCGAAGGATGGCTCCGGGTGTCGATCGGCACCCCGGAGGAGATGACGGCGTTCCGTGACGCCCTGGTGGAGGTGGCAGGACTGTGAGCAGGACAGCGCGCATCGAGCGCACCACGTCGGAGTCGAGCGTCCTCGTCGAGCTCGACCTGGACGGGACCGGCCGGACTGAGATCTCCACCTCGGTGCCCTTCTACGACCACATGCTCACGGCGCTGGGCAAGCACTCCCTCGTGGACCTCACCGTGCGCGCGACGGGCGACACGCACATCGACGTGCACCACACCGTCGAGGACGTCGCGATCACGCTCGGTGAGGCGCTGCGGGTCGCGCTGGGCGACAAGGCCGGGATCGGGCGGTTCGGGGACGCGCTCGTCCCGCTCGACGAGGCGCTCGCGCAGGCCGTCGTCGACGTCTCGGGACGGCCGTACCTCGTCCACGACGGCGAGCCGGCCGGGCAGGAGTACCACCTCATCGGCGGCCACTTCACCGGCTCGCTGACGCGGCACGTCCTGGAGTCGATCGCCCACCACGCCGGCATCTGCATCCACATGCGCGTCCTGGCCGGGCGCGACCCGCACCACATCGTCGAGGCGCAGTTCAAGGCCCTCGCCCGCGCCCTCCGGGCGGCCGTGGCGCCGGACCCCCGCGTCGAGGGGATCCCGTCGACGAAGGGCGCCCTGTGAGCGCTGACGAGCCGGCGCTGCCGCCGACGGCGGTCCTGCTCACCCAGGTCGCCCACCCCGAGGCGCTCGCGGCCGCGTGCGCGCTGGGCAAGGTGGCGGTCGACGTCGTCCCCAGCGACATCGGCGCGATCGCGGTGTGCCGGGACACGGCGGGGGACGCGCCCGAGCGCGCCGCGGCGACGGTGTCCAAGGCGCTCGCCAACACCATGGTCGTGCTCCTGGTGCTGCGGGACGGGCGGATGGCCGGCTCGCGCTGGTCGGGCGGCAGCCGCGGGGACGACGTCTCCGCCGTCCTCATGCTCGACGGCGCCCCGGCGCTCGTGGAGCAGCTGCTGCTCGGGCAGGTCGCCGCCGCGGACCAGCCCGGTGCGGTCAGCTCCGCGGGGATGTCCCGGTGGCGGGCCGTCCGCACCCTGACGGCGGCGGCGCGGGCGCGTCGGCAGGCCTGACGGGCCCGTCGTTAGACTCCCTCGGTGACCTCCCCCCGCGTCGTCGTCCTCGACTACGGCTTCGGCAACGTCCGGTCCGCCGTCCGCGCGCTCGACCGGGTCGGCGCCGAGGTCGAGCTCACGGCCGACTTCACGACGGCGATCGACGCCGACGGGCTCCTCGTGCCCGGCGTCGGTGCCTTCGCGGCGGTCATGGCCGGCCTGCGCCAGGTCCGCGGGGATCAGATCATCGACCGCCGGCTCGCCGGCGGGCGCCCGGTCCTCGGCATCTGCGTGGGGATGCAGATCATGTTCGAGCACGGCGACGAGCACGGTGTCCGGACCGACGGCCTGGGCGAGTGGCCTGGCGTGGTCGACCGCCTCGACGCCCCGGTGGTGCCCCACATGGGCTGGTCCACCGTCGAGGCGGCGGAGGGCTCCCGGCTCTTCGCCGGCATCGAGGACGAGTACTTCTACTTCGTGCACTCCTACGCCGCGCGCAGCTTCGGCCCGCTCGGCGGAGGGCGCTTCACGCCCCCGGCGGTGACGTGGGCCGAGCACGGCGGACGGTTCGTCGCCGCCGTCGAGAACGGCCCGCTCGCCGCCACCCAGTTCCACCCGGAGAAGTCCGGGGACGCCGGCGCGCAGCTGCTGGAGAACTGGGTCACCAGCCTGAGAGGACACTGACGCATGACCCGACTGGAGCTCCTGCCCGCCGTGGACGTCGCCGACGGGCAGGCGGTCCGGCTCGTCCAGGGCGAGGCCGGCTCGGAGACCTCGTACGGCAGCCCCATGGCCGCCGCGCTGGACTGGCAGGCCGGGGGAGCGGAGTGGATCCACCTCGTGGACCTCGACGCGGCCATCGGCCGGGGGTCGAACGCCGA
>JACIXM010000255.1 GCA_014360395.1 Actinotalea sp. | reverse complement strand
CCCTGCGCGCCGCCGACGCGGCCGAGGCGCGGTCCGCCCGGGCCCGTGCGGACGCCTCGGCGACGGTGATGACGCTGCTGGACGGGGCACCGGAGCTGCAGGTCGCGGGCCGGGTGGACCCCCTCGTGGCCTCCTTGCAGGAGGCGGAGGTCCGGCGCGCCCGTGCTGCCGACGACGCCGCCGGGCCGGCGGCCGTGGGCGCCGCTCTCCAGCCGGCCGCCCTGGGCGCGGTCGTCCTCGCGGCGCTCCTGCTCGGCATCCCGGCGACGGTCGGCGGGACCCTGGCCCCGGTGGAGCTCGCCGTCGTCGTGCTCACGCCGCTGGCCGCGTTCGAGGCGGTCGCGGTGCTGCCGGCCGCCGCGGTGCAGGTCCTGCGCTCCCGGCGGGCGGCCGTGCGGATCATGGCGCTGCTCGACGACGCCGCACCGCGGGAGGGCACGCCGGCGCCGCCCGCTGCCGGCGACACCGACGCACCGGCCGGGACCGTGCTGCAGGCCCGCGGCCTCTCGTGCGGCTGGGGCGGTGCACCGGCCGTCGTCCGCGACCTGGACCTGGACCTCGCGCCGGGCCGCGGCGTCGTCGTCGTCGGACCGAGCGGGGCCGGGAAGACGACGCTCCTGCTCACCCTTGCCGGCCTGCTCCCACCGGGTGCCGGCACCGTCCGGGTCGGCGGGCAGGACCTGTCCGCGCTCCCCCGGGACCGCGCCGCGCGGACCGTGGCGTACACGCCCGAGGACGCCCACGTCTTCGACACGTCCGTGCTGGAGAACCTGCGCGTCGCCCGCGGCGACGTCACCGACGACGAGGCGCGCGACGCCCTCGCGACCGTCGGCCTCGGCGCCTGGCTCGCCGGGCTGCCCGAGGGCCTCGCCACCCCGCTGGGCGGGGACGCGGCGCGGGTGTCCGGGGGCCAGCGGCGACGGCTCCTGCTCGCCCGCGCCCTGCTCAGCCGCGCCCCGCTGCTCCTGCTCGACGAGCCGACCGAGCACCTCGACGACGACGACGCCGCGGCGCTGCTGCGCGGGCTCCTGGACGGCACGCTCGCGCCGGGGCGGGGTGTGCTCGTCGTCACGCACCGTCCGGCCCCGACCCAGGCGGGCACGACGGTGCTGCGCCTGCGTGCCGACGGGCGGGTCGACCTGCTGGACGGGACCGCACCGGGCACGGCGGACGTCCGCGCAGCCGCGGGGGGTACCGTGCGTGCACGGGGTCCCGTCGCCCCGGTCGGGGGCTGAGCTGCCCACGCACCGGTGGCCGTGGGTCCCGGGCCGGCCGGACGGCCCGGCTCACGCCGGCCACGACGCAGCAGGAGGCACCATGACGGCGCCGTCGACCCAGCGCCACACCGGTTCCGTCGCCGCGGCGGAGCTGCTCCAGGCCGCCCTCAACCTCGCCTCGAGCCTCGACCTGCCCAGCGTGCTGCAACGCTTCGTGGCGGCGAGCACGGACCTCACCGGTGCCCGCTACGGCGCGATCAACGTGCTCGACGGTCGCGGCCGGTCGACCACCTTCGTCCACACCGGCATGGACGAGCGGCTCGCCGCGATGCTCGGTCGCGGCCCGCACGCCGTCGGCGTCCTCGGGGCGATCCCGACCCGCGGCACCCTGCGCCTCGCCGACCTCATGCAGCACCCCAGCTTCCGCGGCTTCCCCGCGAACCACCCGCCCATGGGCTCGTTCCTCGGCACCGCGGTCCGGGTCCGGGACCGGGTCTACGGCTACCTGTACCTGTCCGAGAAGGAGGGCGGGTTCACCGACGAAGACGACGAGGTGGTCCTCACCCTCGGCGCCGCGGCCGCCGTCGCCATCCAGAACGCCCAGATGTACGCCGACGCCGAGCACCGCGAGCACTGGCTGCAGGCGGGGCAGAAGATCACCACGATGCTGCTGTCGGGCGCCGAGGAGGAGGAGGTGCTCGCGGAGATCGCGGCCTCCTCGCGCGTGGTCGCCCGCGCGGACACCGCGGCGCTGGTGCTGCCCGGCATCGACGACAGCTGGGTGATGGAGATCGTCGACGGGGTGGGTGCCGACGAGCTCGTCGGCACCGTCATGCCGCCCGACGGCCGAGCCCGCACGGTGCTGCGCGACGGCAACGGGCTCGTCGTCGACTCGCTGTCCCGGTCGCGGGCGATGCGGGTGGACGCCCTGCGGCAGTTCGGGCCGGCGATGTACGCGCCGATGCAGGCGGACGGCCGCGGCGTCGGCGTCCTCGTGCTGCTGCGGCGGGTGGGGTCCACGCCGTTCGAGCCGACCGACCTGACGACGGCCGAGGCGTACGCCGGCCAGGCGGCGCTCGCGCTGGTGCTCGCGGAGGCCCGGCACGCCCAGGACGTCGCCGCACTGCTGGACGAGCGCGAGCGGATCGCGCGCGACCTGCACGACCTGGCGATCCAGCAGCTCTTCGCCACCGGCATGCAGCTGGAGACCGTGCGCCGCCGGGCCGCCCGCGGCGTGGATCCCAGCGAGCTGGCCGGGATCGTCGAGGAGGCCCTGGACAACGTCGACTCCACGGTGAAGCAGATCCGGTCGATCGTGCACGCGCTGCGGGACCCCGACGCCGCCGCCCCGCTGGCCGAGCGCCTGCGCCGGGAGGCGTCGCTGGCCCGCACCGGGCTGGGCTTCGCCCCGTCGCTGCTCATCACGGTCGACGGGCGCGTCCTGGACTCCCCCGACAGCCTCGAGGGGGACGCCGCCGCGCTGGACGAGCGGGTCGGCGAGGACCTGTCCGACGACGTCGTGGCGGTGGTCCGGGAGGGCCTGGCCAACGCGGCGCGCCACGCCCGCGCGTCGTCGGTCGCCGTGCGCGTCGAGCTCCACGGGGAGGCGCCCACCGGTCGCGTCGTCGTGGAGGTCCAGGACGACGGCTCCGGGCTGCCCCCGGAGCGCGAGCGCCGCTCGGGCACCGACAACCTCGCGGCGCGATCACGTCGGCACGGCGGCACCTTCGTCCTCGGCGCCGGCGCCGACGGCGGGACGCTGCTCACCTGGCAGGCACCGCTGCCCGGTCGACGCTGAGCGAGCAGGGCGGACCGGGGTCGCAGGGAGTCCCGGCCCCGCGGCCGTCAGTCGTGGTCGGGCTTCCAGGAGCTCCGCTTGTGCCCGGCCACCCACGCCGCGGCCTGGGTGCGGCGCTGCAGACCCATCTTGGACAGCAACGACGTGATGTGGTTCTTCACCGTCTTCTCCGCGACGCCGAGCCGCTCGGCGATCTCCCGGTTCGACATGCCCTCGCCGATGAGGTCCAGCACCTTGCGCTCGCTGGGCGTCAGGTCGGCGGTCGGGTCGTCGTGGCCGGCCCGGCGGCGGGTGACCGTGCGCTCGTCCAGCAGCGTCCGGCCGGCGGCGACGGACCGCACGACGTCGGCGATCTCCGCGCCGCGCACGGTCTTGAGCACGTAGGCGGCGGCACCGGCCTCGAGCGCCGCCGCGAGGGCGTCGTCGTCGTCGAAGGACGTCAGCACGACCGCGCGGGTGTCCGGCAGCGCGCTGCGGACCGCGGTGAGGATGTCGATGCCCGTGCCGTCGGGCAGCTGCAGGTCGACGAGCATCACCTGGGGCCGGACGAGGGTCGCGCGGCGCACGCCCTCCGCGACGGTGCCGGCCTCGGCGACGACGGTCATCCCGTCGGCCCGGTCGATCACCTCCGCGATCCCGCGCCGGACCACCTCGTGGTCGTCGACGATCATCACGGCGATGTCAGCGGGACGCCCGGGAGCGGGCGGGACGTTGGCTACCACGGGCACGATCCTAGGCAGGCGGAGGGCCGGTAGGGCACCCGTGGTCAGGTACGGCGCGTCGCGGGGTGCGCCGTCGTCCGCCGTTCGGGCGAGCGACGGGGCCGTCGCTGGCACCTCGGGCACCGGAACGAGGACCGGTTCATGAAGGGCTCACGGACGACGACGGCGCCGCAGCGGCCGCACGGGCGCCCCTCCTGGCCGTAGACGGCCAGCGAGCGGTCGAAGTAGCCCGAGGAGCCGTTGACGTTGACGTAGAGCGCGTCGAAGCTCGTCCCGCCCGCGCGCAGCGCCTCGGTCATGACGTCACGGGCCGCGTCGAGCACGGCGCCGACCCCTGCGCCCGACAGGGAGTCCGTCGGCCGGGCGTAGTGCAGGCGGGCCCGCCACAGCGCCTCGTCGGCGTAGATGTTCCCGATGCCGGAGACGAGCGTCTGGTCCAGCAGCGCGCGCTTGAGGTCGGTGCGCCGCGCGCGCAGCCGCGCGACGAGGACGGCGCGGTCCAGCGCCGGATCCAGCAGGTCCCGCGCGATGTGCGCCACCGGTTCCGGGACCGCGGCCACCGCGCTGCCGTACCCGCCGGGCGCCCCGTCGGCCGTCGGCACGAGGTCGACGACGGTCAGGTGCCCGAACGTCCGCTGGTCGACGAAGTCCAGCACCACCGGGCCGGCGTCGGCCGTGGGGCCCAGGTGGAGCCGGGCGCGCAGGTGCGGGTGCTCGACCGGCGGCGTCGCGGTCCCGCGGACGAGCAGCTGCCCGCTCATCCCCAGATGGGCCTGCAGCGCCTCGCCCGGCACGCCGATCGGCCCGTCGACGGCGGGCTCGTCCAGGAGGAGCCAGAGGAACTTGCCGCGACGCACCGCCGCGGACAGGGTGCGGCCGGTCAGGCGACCGGCGAACTCGGGCACCGCGCCGGCCTGGCGACGCACGGCGGAGTCGCGGCGCACCTCGACCGCCTCGACACGGCGGCCCAGGACGTGCCGGGCCAGGCCGTCCCGGACCGTCTCGACCTCGGGCAGCTCAGGCACGTCAGGACGGGTCGACGGCCGCGGCGAGCACCTGCAGCGCGCGGTAGGCGTCGGCGGCGGCCTCCTGCTCGGCCAGCTTCTTCGCGGTGCCGGTCCCGGTGCCCCGGACCTCACCGCCGAGCACGATGCGCGCGGTGAAGCGCCGCGCGTGGTCCGGGCCCTCGCTCTCGCAGACGTACTCCGGCGCGCCGAGCTCCAAGCGGGCCGCCAGCTCCTGCAGCGAGGTCTTCCAGTCCAGCCCCGCGCCGAGGTCGGCGGCGACCTCGAGAGTCGGGTCGACGAGCCGCTCGACGACCCCACGGGCCGCCTCCAGGCCGTGCGTGAGGTAGACGGCGCCGAAGAGCGCCTCGAGGGTGTCGGACAGGATCGAGTCCTTCTCCCGCCCGCCGGTGGCGAGCTCGCCCTTGCCCAGCAGGAGGTAGCTGCCGAGCTCCAGGCCCCGCGCGATGGCGGCCAGGGAGCGCTGGGAGACCGTCGCGGCCCGCATCTTCGCGAGCTCGCCCTCGGACAGGTCCGGGTGGCGCCGGTACAGCGCCTCGGTCACCACCAGGCCGAGCACGGTGTCGCCGAGGAACTCCAGCCGCTCGTTGGTGGGGATGCCGCCGGCCTCGTGCGCGAAGGACCGGTGCGTCAGCGCCAGCACGAGAAGCTCGGGGTCCAGGTGGACCC
>JACIXM010000254.1 GCA_014360395.1 Actinotalea sp. | reverse complement strand
TGCGCGGACCAGGCGGGGACGACGAAGGGGCGCACCGGACGGTGCGCCCCTTCGTCACGCTGTACGGCTCAGACCTCGGCCGCCACGATGTCGACGACCTTGCGGCCGCGGCGCACGGCGAACTGCACGGCGCCGGGGGCGAGGGCGAACAGGGTGTCGTCGCCGCCACGGCCCACGTTGTTACCGGGGTGGAAGTGCGTGCCGCGCTGGCGGACGATGATCTCGCCGGCGTTGACGAGCTGACCGCCGAAGCGCTTGACGCCGAGGCGCTGCGCGTTGGAGTCGCGGCCGTTCCGCGAGGAGCTCGCGCCCTTCTTGTGTGCCATGACTGACCTGCTTTCGTGCTGGGGTGACGGAGGGGCCCGACCGGTCCGCGCCTCGTGCGACGGACCCGCCGGCTCACTTGATGCCGGTGACCTTCAGGCGGGTCAGCTTCTGGCGGTGACCCTGGCGCTTGCGGTAACCCGTCTTGTTCTTGTACTTCAGGATGTCGATCTTCGGGCCCTTCTCGTCCCGGACGATCTCGGCGGTCACCTGCACCTTGGCCAGTGCGGCGGCGTCGGAGGTCACCGTGTCCCCGTCGACGAGCAGCACGGCAGGCAGCTGGACGGTCGAGCCGGCGTCACCGGACAGCCGGTTCACGACGACGACGTCGCCGACCGACACCTTCTCCTGGCGGCCTCCGGCCTTGACGATCGCGTACACCACGTTGCTGCTCATCTCTCTCGTACGGCTCTCGCGTCTGCATCATCGTGCCGACGCCCGGTCTCCCGAGCGCACAGCTCGGACGCACTGCTTCTCGCGGGGATTCTCGCGGGGGCACGGCATCCGGGGCACGTGGAAGCGGTGCGCACACAGGCGCACCGACGTTCCAGGGTACGGATGCCGCTGCCCGCAGGTCAAATGGCGGGGTCAGGCCCCTCCCGGTCCGGTGCTCGGTCCGGGGCGCCGGCGTCGTCGGCGCTGCCGGCGTCGTCGGCCGAGGGCTCGGCGCCGCCCGGGGCGGGCGTCTCCACGGCGCGGATGCTGCCGACGGCGTCGGCGAGCTCGGCCAGGGCCGCGCGGCCCTGTCCGCTCCCGGCAGCCGCGTCGGCCCCGGGCGCGGAGGCACCGCCGTCGGCCCCGTCACGACCGCCCACGGCCCGGGCGAGCTGCTCGAGCTCGGGCAGCACGACGGCGCTGGCCTGCTCGTGCGGGTGCTCGTGCTCGTGGGCGTGCGCCGCCGCGGCCGCGATGGTCGCGAGGGTGGCCTTGACCGCCTCCCGCGCCTCGGGCAGCACCGGGACGGTCACGGGCGGCGCCGTGGTGCCGGTCCCGCCGGAGCCACCACCGCTCTTCTTGCGACGGGAACGCTTGGACTCCCCCGGCGTCTCCGGCGCGGGCTCCGCACCGCCGTTGCGCTCCACGGGGACGCTGTGCACGACGAAGCCGCGTCCGTTGCAGTGCTCGCAGGTCTCGCTGAACGCCTCGACGAGACCCTGGCCGACGCGCTTGCGGGTCATCTGGACGAGCCCCAGCGAGGTGACCTCGGCGACCTGGTGCTTGGTGCGGTCCCGACCCAGGCACTCCACGAGCCGGCGCAGCACGAGGTCCCGGTTGGACTCCAGGACCATGTCGATGAAGTCGATGACGATGATCCCGCCGATGTCCCGGAGCCGGAGCTGGCGGACGATCTCCTCGGCCGCCTCGAGGTTGTTCCGTGTGACGGTCTCCTCCAGCGTCCCGCCGGCGCCGGTGAACTTGCCGGTGTTGACGTCGATGACCGTCATGGCCTCGGTGCGGTCGATGACGAGCGAGCCGCCCGAGGGCAGCCAGACCTTGCGGTCCATGCCCTTGGCGAGCTGCTCGTCGACGCGGTGGTCGGCGAACACGTCCCCGGTGCCGGTGTACTTCGTGACCCGGTCGGCGAGATCGGGCGCCATGGCGGAGACGTACTCCTCGATCATGCGGTGCACGTCGTCGCCCTGGACGACGAGCGTGCGGAAGTCGTCGTTGAAGATGTCCCGCACGACCCGGATCGCCAGGTCCGGCTCGCCCTGGAGCAGCGCGGGCGCGGAGGCCGTCTTCGCCTTCTTCTCGATGGCCGCCCACTGGTCCTGCAGCCGCTGCACGTCGCGGCGCAGCTCGTCGTCGCTGGCGCCCTCGGCGGCGGTCCGCACGATGACGCCCGCGTCGTCGGGGACGATCTCCTTGAGCAGCTTCTTCAGCCGCGCCCGCTCGGTGTCCGGGAGCTTGCGCGAGATGCCGGTCATGGCGCCGCCGGGCACGTACACCAGGTAGCGGCCGGCCAGCGTGATCTGCGACGTCAGCCGGGCACCCTTGTGCCCGATCGGGTCCTTCGTGACCTGCACCAGGACGGAGTCGCCGGACTTGAGCGCCTGCTCGATCCGTCGCGGCTGGCCCTCCAGGCCGGCCGCGTCCCAGTTGACCTCGCCGGCGTAGAGGACGGCGTTGCGCCCCTTGCCGACGTCGACGAACGCGGCCTCCATGCTCGGCAGCACGTTCTGCACGCGCCCGAGGTAGACGTTGCCCACGGTCGTCGCCGACCCCCGGCCGCCCTGACCGGTGCGGGAGACGAAGTGCTCGACGAGCACGCCGTCCTCGAGCACGGCGATCTGGACGCGACCGTCGTGCTCGCGCACCACCATCGCCCGCTCGACCGACTCCCGGCGGGCCAGGAACTCCGCCTCGGTGATGACCGAGCGGCGCCGTCCGGCGTCCCGGCCCTCGCGTCGGCGCTGCCGCTTGGCCTCCAGGCGCGTCGAGCCCTTGAGCGCCGTCACCTCGTCCGAGGCCGAGCGCGAGCGGCGGCTGCTGCGGGCCTCCGGCTCGGCGTCGCCGGAACCCTCGCCCCGGCCGCTGCGCCGGCGCCGACGACGACGGCGGCTCGAACCGCCGGACTCCTCGTCGGTCTCGTCCCGCTCCTCGTCCTCGCCCGTCTCGGCCGGCTCCGCCCCGGCCGTCGGCGCCGCGGCCGCGTCCTCGTCGGCCTCGCCCTGCTCGTCCTCCTCGCCGTCGGAGCGCTCGGCCGACCGGCTGCGACGGCCGCGGCCACCGCGTCGACGACGCCGACGGCGGCCCGCCTCGCGCTCCTCGTCGCTCCCCTCGTCCTCGGCGGCGTCCTCCTCGTCCTCCTCGACCTCCTCCGCCGGGGTCTGCGCCTCCTCGGCCGCCGGCACGGGCGCCGCCGCCGTCTCCTCGTCGACGGCGGCCGGCTCCTCCTCGGGCTCGACCGCGTCCGTCGCACCCTCCTCCGGGCGCGGGGGGCCGGCGGGGGCCTGGGCCCGGCGACGGCGCGGACGCGTGGTCGGCTCGGGCGCCTGGAACAGCAGGGCGGTCGCCGCCGGGCGCGGCGCGGTGTCGCTCGCGGTCGGCGCGGGCCCCGACCCGCCCAGCTCTGCGAGGACGTCCAGCGTCGCCCCCGGCGCCGCGGCGTCGGGGACGACGTCGGGGGAACCGCCCTCGGCGGACGGCGCCGCCGCCTCGGCCTGGTCGGCGGCGGCCCGCGTCCGGCTCCCGCGTCGCGACCGGCTCCGCGGCGGGGCCGCGTCGGCCGTCGAGGGCGACTCGACGGCGGACTCGCCGGGCCCCGCGTCGTCCGCCTCACCGCTCGGCGCGGCTGCGGCACCGGAGCGGGCCCGCGTCGACCGCGAGCGGCCGCCGCGCCGGACAGCGGGCTGGGACCCGGTCGCCGCGTCGTCCTGCGCGCCGCCCTCGACGGTGGGCTCGTCCGTGGTCTGCGCAGTCGTCTCGGCAGTGGGCTCCGCCGCCGCGGGCGCGTCCGCGTCGGCCTTGCGGCGCCGGCGCCGGGGCGCGGGCGGGGCGTCGTCGGAGATGGGGGCCTCGGCCGAGGTCTCGGGCGCCGCCTCGGGCTGGGCCGTCGCCTTGCGGGACCGTCGCGCCTTGGTCGGCACGGAGATCTCGGCGGGCTCCGGGGTCGGCGCGGGCGCCGCGCTCTGCACAGGGGTCGAGGTCGAGGCCTGCTCCGACGCCTCCGCACTCGCGGAACCGGCGGGAGCCGTGGCGCGGCGGGCGCGCGTCCGGCGCGCGGGCGGGGAGGCTGCGACGTCGTCGGCGACCGTGGCACTGCCGGCGGTCGTCGTCGCCGTCCCGGCCGGCTCGGGGGCGGTGGTCCCACCCGCGGGCGGGGCGGTGGCCGCGCTGGTGGCGCGGCGGCTCCGGCGGGCCCGGGGCTGCGTCGCCGGGGGGCTGTCGCTGATCGGTGCTGCGGTCTCGGCGGTCGTGCGTTCGTCTGCCACGGAGTCGGTCTCCTGGCCCGGTGCGGCCACACTCCCCGTCCCGGGCGGGTCGGTCGTCGCTGACGCGGTGCGCCGCGACGGAAGTCTGTCGTCGGACCGGACGGGTGGGCGGGGACCGGCGCCTGCCTGTCCGGCGCACCCACCCCGCCCCGGCGATCAGATCACCCGGGAAGGGTCGGTGCAGGACGGCGGCGCCTGGCGGTCGCGGACCACGTCCGGCGGTCGTCTGCCGCCCGGGAGACGGTGTGGCGACCCCCGAGCTTGCCCGAAGTATCGCACAGCAGGGACCTCCGACCCATGCCAGGAGCGCCGGCGCGCCGCTGCGGGAGGAGCCGAGGTGACGCCGTGTCACCTCGAAGGACCAAGGTCCCAGGGCCCTCGGACCCCCCGCTCCCTACCGTCGGACGTCAGCCCTGCAGAGTGCTTGGAGGCACCGTGGACGCCCTCGACCTGGCGCGATGGCAGTTCGGCATCACGACCGTCTACCACTTCATCTTCGTCCCGCTGACGATCGGCCTCGCCCCCCTCGTGGCGATCATGCAGACCGCCTGGCACAGGACGGGCGACGAGCGGTGGCTGCGCCTGACGAAGTTCTTCGGCAAGCTCCTGCTGATCAACTTCGCCATCGGGGTCGCGACGGGCATCGTGCAGGAGTTCCAGTTCGGCATGAACTGGAGCGAGTACTCGCGCTTCGTCGGAGACGTCTTCGGCGCCCCTCTCGCCATGGAGGCGCTCGCCGCGTTCTTCGTCGAGTCGACCTTCCTCGGGCTGTGGATCTTCGGCTGGGACAAGCTCCCCAAGCGGATCCACCTCGCGACCATCTGGGCCGTGGCGATCGCTACCAACCTCTCCGCCTACTTCATCCTCGCGGCGAACTCGTGGATGCAGCACCCCGTCGGTGCGATCTTCAACGAGGAGACCGGCCGGGCCGAGATGGTCGACATCGGCGCCGTGCTCAGCAACGTGACGCTCCTGGCGGCGTTCCCGCACACCATCGCCGCCGCGTTCCTCACCGCGGGCACCTTCGTCGCCGGCATCGGCGCGTGGTGGATGGTCCGGTCGGCGCGGCGCGGCGACGAGGCGACGGCCCAGGTGTACCGCCGCGCCGTCGTCCTGGGGACCGTCACGATGCTCGTCTCCGGCGTCGGCGTCGCGGCCTCGGGTGACTGGCAGGCCAAGCTGATGTTCGACCAGCAGCCCATGAAGATGGCGGCCGCCGAGGCGCTCTGCGAGGGCGAGACCGGCGCCGCCTTCTCGATCCTGACGATCGGCGACCTGTCCAACGACTGCACCGGCGTCCGGCACGTGCTCACCGTGCCGGGCCTGACCTCCTACCTCGCGACCGGTGACTTCTCCGCCTACCTGCCCGGCGTCGAGGAGCTCCAGGAACGGTCGGAGGTGCTGTACGGCGAGGGCGTCGACTACGTCCCGAACCTCGCCGTGACGTACTGGAGCTTCCGGCTCATGATCGGCCTCGGGCTCGGCTCCGCAGCCCTCGCCGCCGCCGTGCTGTGGCTGCTGCGGCTCCGGCAGGTCGTGGACCGCACGTGGTTCGCCCGTCTGGGGCTCCTGGCCATCCCGACGCCGTTCCTGGCCTCGTCCTTCGGCTGGATCTTCACCGAGATGGGCCGGCAGCCGTGGGTGGTGGTCCCGAACCCCAACCCCAGTGGCGTCGACGGCGTGTGGATGCTGACGGCGACCGGCGTCTCGACGTCCGTCTCGGCCGGCACCGTCCTCGCCTCCATGATCGGCTTCACGCTGCTGTACGCCCTGCTCGCGGTCGTCTGGTTCCGCCTCATGGTGCGCTACGCCGCCGAGGGCGTCGCCGAGACAGAGCCCGACCCCAGCCCCGAGGCGCGGCGCGCCGCCGCCCGGGACCACGACGACGACAGCTCCACGCCGCTGTCCTTCGCGTACTGAGAGGAACCGCTCACCATGGAGCTCGCGACCGTCTGGTTCGTCCTCATCGCGGTCCTGTGGACCGGCTACCTCCTCCTCGAGGGCTTCGACTTCGGCGTCGGCATGCTGCTGCCCGTCCTCGGCCGCAAGGACCGGGAGCGCCGCGTCCTCATCAACTCGATCGGTCCGGTGTGGGACGGCAACGAGGTCTGGCTGCTCACCGCAGGCGGCGCGACGTTCGCCGCTTTCCCTGAGTGGTACGCCTCGATGTTCTCCGGCTTCTACCTCGCGCTCTTCCTCATCCTCCTCGCCCTGATCGTCCGGGTCGTCGCCTTCGAGTGGCGCGGCAAGATCGACGACGACCGCTGGCGGTCCTGGGCCGACCGCGCGCTGATCGTGGGCTCGTGGGTGCCCGCCGTGCTGTGGGGCGTCGCGTTCGGCAACCTCGTGCGCGGCGTCCACCTGGACGCCGACCACCAGTACGTGGGCACCTTCTGGGACCTGCTCAACCCGTTCGCGCTGCTCGGCGGCGCGACGACGGCGCTCATCTTCCTCACCCACGGGGCGGTGTTCCTCGCCCTGAAGACGGACGGGGACGTACGCCGGCGGGCCGGGGACCTGGCCCAGCGGCTCGCCGTCGTCACCCTCGTGGTGGCGGGCACCTTCGCGGTGTGGGCCCAGGTGGCCTACTCGGTCCCCTGGACCTGGGCGGCCACGGCGGTCGCGGCCCTCGCCCTGGTGGCGCTGGTCGTCACGACCCGCGCCCGGCGGGAGGGCCGGGCGTTCGTCGCCTCGGCGGTCGCGATCGTCGCGGCGGTCGTGCTCATCTTCGGCTCGATGTACCCGGACGTCATGCCCGCGATCGACCCGGCCAACTCCCTGACGGTCCAGAACGCGTCCTCGACCGACTACACCCTGACGATCATGACGTGGGTCGCGGTCGTGCTCACACCGGTGGTCCTGCTCTACCAGGGCTGGACGTACTGGGTCTTCCGCAAGCGCCTGACCGTCGAGCAGATCCCGGCGCCGACCGGGCTGACCTTCGACCGCGTGTGAGACCGCTCGACCCGCGTCTGCTGCGGCGGGCCCGCTCGGCCCGCCGGTACGTCCTGCTCACCGCGGGTCTGGGGGCGGCGACCGCCGCGACGGTCGTCGCCCAGGCGCTCCTGCTCGCGCACGCCCTCGCGCCGGTCGTCTCCGGCACGGCGGTGCTGCCCGACGTCGCCCCGGTGCTCGTCGCGCTCGCGGCGGTGCTGGCGCTGCGCGCGGTGCTCGTGGGCGTGCAGGAACGCTTCGCGCACCGCTCGGCCACCCGCGCCGTCGCCGAGCTGCGCGAGCAGGTCGTCCGGCACGCCGTCGCCCTCGGCCCCCGGCGGCTGCCGGAGGACCCCGGCTCCGTCGCGACCTTCGCCACCCGGGGCCTGGACGCGCTCGAGCCGTACTTCGTGCGCTACCTCCCGCAGCTGCTCCTGGCGGCCACCGTGACCCCGGCGGCCCTGCTGGTCGTCCTGGGCCTGGACTGGATCGCCGCCGTCACCATCGCCGTCACCCTGCCCCTCGTGCCGATCTTCATGTGGCTGATCGGCGTCATGACCCAGGGGGTCACCGAGCGGCGCCTCGCCGCGATGAACCGGCTCGGCGGCCAGGTGCTCGACCTGCTCGCGGGCCTGCCGACCCTGCGCGCGTTCGGCCGGGAGCGGGGCCCGGCGGCCCGGGTGCGCGAGCTGGGTGACGCCCACCGCCGCGCCACCATGGGCACCCTGCGGGTGGCGTTCCTGTCCGGGATGGTGCTCGAGCTCCTCACCACCCTCTCGGTGGCGCTCGTGGCGGTCGGCGTCGGCTTCCGCCTCGTGTACGGGCACCTGGACCTCACGACGGCCCTCGCCGTCCTCGTCCTGGCCCCCGAGGTGTACCTGCCGCTGCGACAGGTCGGCGCGCACTTCCACGCCTCCACCGACGGCCTGGGCGCCGCGGCCCGGGCGTTCGCCCTGCTGGAGGTCCCGCTGGTCGACGGCGACACCGGCGACGCCCGCCGGCCCACCGTCGCCGCACCGGACCTGCGCCACGGCACCGTCCGGCTCGAGGGTGTCGACGTGGCCGCGCCGGGCCGGGACCTGCACGCCCCCGCGGGCCTGCACCTGCGGCTCCGCCCGGGCCGCGTCGTGGCACTCGCCGGGCCGAACGGTGCCGGGAAGTCCACTGCCGCAGGGGTCGTCCTGGGCCTGGTCACCCCGACCCACGGACGCGTCGTCGTCGAGTCCGCCGCCGGCACCGTCGACCTCGCGGACGTGGACCGCGCCGCGTGGTGGCGGCAGGTGGCCTGGGTGCCGCAGCGCACGACGCTCGAGCCGGGCACGCTGCTGGAGGCGGTCACCCGGGGACGGGCGATCCCACCGGAGGCCGTCGCCGCCGCGGCCCAGCTCACCGGGCTGGCCGAGGTCGTCGCGCGCCGACCCGGGCAGTGGCTGTCCGGGATCGGGCAGGGCGGGGCGGGCCTGAGCCTCGGCGAGCGCCAGCGGGTCGCCCTGACCCGGGCCCTGCTCGGCGACGAGCCCCTCGTCGTCCTCGACGAGCCGACCGCCCACCTCGACAGCGACACGGAGGGGGTCGTGCTGCGCACCCTCGCGCGGCTGCGCGAGCAGGGCCGCACCGTCCTGCTCGTCGCCCACCGGCCCACGCTCCTCGCGGCGGCCGACGAGGTCGTCCAGGTCGCGTGCGCCCCCGTCACCCCGGCGACGGGCCCGGCGCGTGCCGTCGCGCAGGGGGCCGTCCGATGAGCCACACCGACCCCCTGCTCCGGGCGGTCCGCCTGCTCGAGGTCCGGCCCCGCCGGGTCGTGGCCGCGGTCGCCGCCGGGGCCGGCAGCCTCGGGTCCGCGGTCGCGCTCGCCGCGGTGTCCGCGTGGCTCATCGCCCGCGCCTCGCAGATGCCGCCCGTCATGGCCCTGACGATCGCCGCCGTCGCCGTCCGGGCCTTCGGCGTCAGCCGCGGACTCCTGCGGTACGTCGAGCGGCTCCTGTCCCACGACCTGGCCCTGCGGGGCATGGCGACGCTGCGCACCCGCGTGTACGAACGTCTGGCCGGCGGCGACCCCGCCGCGCTGCTCCGGCTGCGCCGCGGCGACCTCCTGGGCCGGGTGGGCGCGGACGTCGACGCGGTGGGCGACGTCGTCGTGCGGGGTCTGGTGCCCATGGCCGTCGCTGCTGTGGTCGGCCTGCTCTCCAGCGTGCTCGTCGGGGTGTTCCTGCCGACGGCCGGCGTCGCCCTGGCCGGTGGCCTCCTGGTGGCCGGCGTGCTGGCCCCCCGGTTCGCCCTGCGCGCCGCTGACGCGGCCGAGGCGCGGTCCGCCCAGGCCCGTGCGGACGCCTCGGCGGCGGTGATGACGCTGCTGGACGGGGCACCGGAGCTGCAGGTCGCGGGC
>JACIXM010000253.1 GCA_014360395.1 Actinotalea sp. | reverse complement strand
TCACCGCCGACGGCGACGGGTTCACCCGTGGCCAGGTCGTCGAAGTGCCGGACCGCCAGCCGCGTGCGCTGGCGGCCCTCCCAGACGCCGCGGGCGCGCAGGTGCTTGAGGACGGGTGCGTCCTCGGCGACGGCCCGGGCCCGGGGTGCCGTGGTGGAGCTGGTGGTGGTCATCTGGACCTCTTCGTGGGCAGGGGCGGGGCGGGCGGTCACGTGTACCACGTGGGTTCGGGGACCTCGTCGAGCAGCGCGAACAGCCCGACCTCCCGGCGCTTGTAGGCGACGGGATCGTGGAGCGAGTGGGTCCGGACGTTCCGCCAGAAGCGGTCCAGGCCGACCTCGCTCGCCGTGGCCCGCGCCCCGGTCACCTCGAAGACGCGCGTGCCGATCTCCAGCCCGACGTCGATCGCCCTCTGCTTGGCGGCGGCGACGAGGACCGCCACCTCGCCGCGGACCCGCGGCGTGAGGCCGTCGGGGTCGAGGTGCAGGCGGGACAGCGTGTCCCCGGCCCGGTCGGCCAGCGCCTCGACCGCCCAGAGCTTCGCCCGGAGGTCGCCGTAGGTGTCCAGGACGTAGGGCTCGTCGACGCCCCGCTCCCGGTCGTCGCCCCCGTAGGGCCACGGGCGGGTCCGGGTGCGGGTGTAGTCGATCGCGGCCTGCAGGCCCCCTTCGGCGATCCCCAGGTAGAAGTTCGTGAAGACGAGCTGGATCGCGACGAGGCAGAGCGTGTTGTAGGTGCGCGGGCGGAAGGTCTTGTCGACCCAGCCGAGAGCACCCGACCACGGGAGCACCACGTCCTCGACCGTGACGCTGCCCGACTCGGTCAACCGCTGCCCGAGCGCGTCCCAGCCGTCGTGGAAGGTGATGCCGGGGTGGTCGGAGGGGGCCAGCACGAAGACGTGGTCCTCGTGGCCCTCGACCGCGGCCTCCAGCCACGTGACGTCGGAGACCTTGGACCCGGTCGAGAAGGTCTTGTGGCCGCAGATCACGAGGTCCTCGCCCCGGTCGACCGCGACGAGATCGGCGTCGCGCGGGTTCACCGCACCGCCGAAGAACCACTGCTCCGCGGTGGCCCGGGTGAGGAGCCCCGTGGCCTGGTCGGACGTCCCGAAGAAGGCCGGCAGCTGCGACCACAGGTAGTGGTAGCCCAGGAGCTGACCGATCGAGCCGTCACCCTCGGCCACACGCCGGACGACCTGGTAGGCGGTCGCCCAGCTCTGCCCGGCGCCACCGGCCGACGTCGGGCCGAGGAGGGTCACCAGACCCGCGTGCTTGAGCAGACGGACCTCGGCATGCGGTGTCCGCAGGGCGCGGTCGCGCTCGACGGCGTCGACGGCGAGCACGGCAG
>JACIXM010000252.1 GCA_014360395.1 Actinotalea sp. | reverse complement strand
CGGGCCTGGACCTGGACCACTCCGTCCGCTCGCTGGCCCAGTGCCGGCAGGTCGCCTCGGCCGACCTCCCGGCCGCCGTCGGCCTGCTGGACCTGCGGCACGTGGCGGGCGACCCGGCGGTCGTGCTGCGGGCGCGCAGCGCGCTGCTGACGGACTGGCGTGCCGCCGCCCGGCGACGCCTGCCGGAGCTGCTGACCGGCACCCGCCAGCGCGCCGAGCGGACCGGCGAGCTGGCCTACCTCGTCGAGCCGGACCTCAAGGAGGCCCGCGGCGGGATCCGCGACGCCGTCGTGGTGTTCGCTCTGGCCGCCACGTGGCTCACGGACCGGCCCCACGGTGCGCTCGACGCGGCGTACCGGCGGCTGCTCGACGTCCGCGACGCCCTGCACGTCGCCACCCGCCGGCCCACGAACCGGCTCCTGCGCGTGGACCAGGACGAGGTGGCGGCGCTGCTCGGCGTCGGCGACGCCGACGACCTGCTGGCCGAGCTCGCCGAGGCGGGGCGCACGGTGTCCCACGCGCTGGACACGACCGTCCGGCACGCGCGACAGGCGCTGGCGACCCCGTCGCTGCGCCGCCCTCTGGTGGTGCGCGGGCGCCGCGTGGCACCGCGGCTGCGCGCGGTGGGCGACGGCCTGGTCGAGCACGACGGGGAGCTCGTCCTCGCCGCCGGCGTGCGCCCTCAGGAGGACCCGCAGCTGGCGCTCCGCGCGGCCGCCGCCTCGGCGAGGCTCGGCCTCCCGCTGTCCCCGGTCACCGTCGAGAGCCTCGCCCGCACCCCCGACCTCCCCGAACCCTGGCCGACGACGGCGCTCGCGCACCTCCTGCAGCTCCTCGCCGCCGGCGACGCGCAGGTGCCGGTCTGGGAGACCCTCGACCTCGCGGGCGTCGTCACCCGATGGCTGCCCGAGTGGGCCGGCGTGCGGAACCGGCCGCAGCGCTCCCCCCTGCACCGCCACACGGTCGACCGGCACCTGGTCGAGACGGCGGCGCGGGCCGCCCGGTCCCGCCGGTCGGTCCCGGACGTCGACGTGCTGCTGCTCGCGGCGCTCCTGCACGACATCGGCAAGCGGCCCGGGGCCGTGGACCACAGCGTCGAGGGGGCCGCGCTCGTGCCCAGGATCGGGGCCCGCCTCGGACTGCCCCCGACGACGACGGCGGACGTCGCGCTCCTCGTGCGGCACCACCTGACGCTCGCCGAGCTGGCGACGACGCGAGACCCCGACGACCCGGCGACGGTGGCGGCGCTGTGTGCGGCGGTCGAGCACCGCGCCGACCTCCTCACGGCGCTGCGCGCCCTGACCGAGGCCGACGCCTCCGCCGCCGGGCCGAAGGCCTGGACGCCCTGGCGCGCCCGCCTCGTCGACGACCTCACGCGGCGGGCGGCGGCCCGGCTCGCCAGCACCTGAGGGGGAGCGGACGCGCGGGTACCCTGGAGGCTCCCGTGCCCGTACCACCGGTGAGGTCCTGTGTTCGCCACGCTGTCCGACCGCCTGACGTCGACGTTCAAGAACCTGCGTACCAAGGGCCGGCTCTCCGAGGCGGACATCGACGCGACCGTGCGGGAGATCCGGCGCGCGCTGCTGGACGCCGACGTCGCCGTGCCCGTCGTCCGGGCCTTCACCGGCACCGTGCGCGAGCGCGCGCTGTCGGCCGAGGTCTCCGGTGCGCTCAACCCGGCGCAGCAGGTCGTCAAGATCGTCAACGACGAGCTCATCTCGGTGCTCGGCGGGGAGCAGCGGCAGCTCACCTTCGCCAAGACCCCGCCCACCGTGATCCTGCTCGCCGGCCTCCAGGGCGCGGGCAAGACGACCCTGGCCGGCAAGCTCGCGCTGCACCTGCGCGAGAAGGGCCACACGCCGCTCCTGGTCGCGGCGGACCTCCAGCGGCCCAACGCCGTGACGCAGCTCCAGGTGGTCGGTGAGCGTGCCGGCGTGCCGGTGTTCGCGCCGCACCCGGGTACCCAGGAGGGCAGCGACGGGTCGCTCTCGGCGCCCCCCGGCGACCCGGTGGCGGTGGCGCGGGACGGCCTGGCCGCGGCGCGCTCGCGCCAGCACGACGTGCTCATCGTCGACACCGCTGGCCGCCTGGGTGTCGACGCCGAGATGATGCAGCAGGCCGCGGACATCCGGGACGCCGTCGACCCCGACGAGATCCTCTTCGTCATCGACGCGATGATCGGCCAGGACGCCGTCACGACGGCGCAGGCCTTCGCCGACGGCGTCGGCTTCACGGGCGTCGTGCTGTCGAAGCTCGACGGCGACGCTCGCGGTGGCGCCGCGCTCTCGGTCGCCTCGGTCACCGGACGGCCGATCATGTTCGCCTCGACGGGCGAGAAGCTCACCGACTTCGAGGTCTTCCACCCGGACCGGATGGCCGGGCGGATCCTCGACATGGGCGACGTCCTGTCGCTCATCGAGCAGGCCGAGAAGGCGTTCGACGCCGAGCAGGCCGAGGCGATGGCGGGCAAGCTCGCCAGCGGTGAGGACTTCACGCTCGAGGACTTCCTCGTGCAGATGCAGGGCCTGCGCCAGATGGGCTCGATGAAGAAGATGCTCGGGATGCTCCCCGGCATGGGCGAGATGCGCGACGTCATCGAGAACTTCGACGAGCGCGAGGTCGACCGCATCGAGGCGATCGTCCGCTCGATGACCCCCGCCGAGCGGGCGAACCCGAAGATCATCAACGGCTCGCGCCGCAGCCGGATCGCGCGGGG
>JACIXM010000251.1 GCA_014360395.1 Actinotalea sp. | reverse complement strand
GAGAAGCGGCTCGCCGACCTCCTGCGCGCCGTCGCCGACCGGCGCGAGGGCCTCGCGCGGCTCGCCGGCCAGGTGGCCGCGCGGCGCAGCCGGGTCGAGGCCGCGGAGGCCGAGATCGGTCGGCTCCGCGAGGCGGTGACCGAGGCTGAGCGCCGCGGGCACGAGGCGACCGTCGAGTTCGCCGCGCTCGAGTCGCGCGTGGCCGGCGCCGAGGAGGGCGAGGAGGGCCTGGACGCCGAGCACGAGGCCGCGGTCGAGGCGCTGGAGGCGGCCGAGGCCGAGCTCGCGCGGCTCAAGGAGGACGAGCAGACGGCCGAGAAGGACCGCGCCACGTGGTCCGCACGGGTGGAGGCCCTCGAGATGAGCCTCGTCCGCAAGGACGGCGCGGGGGCGCTGCTGGCGACCGACGACCTGCCGGGTCTGCTGGGCTCCGTCGCCGCTCTGGTGAGCGTCCGCGCCGGCTACGAGGACGCGCTGACCGCCGCGCTCGGTGCCGCGGCGGACGCGGTCGCCGTCGAGTCCCTCGAGGCCGCCGTGGACGCCCTGCGGCGCCTGCGGACCGACGACGCCGGGCGTGCCGCGCTCGTCGTCGGCAGCGCGGTGACGCCGGGTGACGCGGCCAGGGGCCGGTCCCTGCCTCCGGGAGCCCAGGCGGCCCTCGACCTCGTCCAGGTCGCGTCCCCGCTGGCCGACGCCGCCCGCGCGCTCCTGGCCGACGTCGTCGTCGTCGAGGACCTCGCGCACGCCCGCGCCCTCGTCACGGAGCACCCCGACCTCACCGCCGTCACCCGCGGCGGGGACCTCCTGTCCTCGACCCGCGCGTCGGGCGGCTCGGCCAGCGCGCCGTCCGCGCTCGAGCTCCAGGCCGCCCTGGACGACGCGCGGGACCGGCTCGCCGAGGCCGTCGCCCGCGGGGAGCGCACGCGCTTCGCGCTGACCACGGCGCGCGCCGCGGCCGGCGAGGCCCGCGAGCGGCACGACGCCACGCTGGAGCGCCTGCACGAGTCCGACGCGGCGCTCGCGGCGGTCGCCGAGCAGCTCGGTCACCTCGGCTCGGTGGCGCGCGCGGCGCGGGCCGAGGTCGAGCGCGCCGAGCGGGCGCTCGCCGCCGCCGGGGAGCGGCTCGCCGCCGACCAGGCGGAGCTGTCCGGTCTCGTCGAGCGCCTGGAGCGGGCGGAGCAGGACCCGCAGGAGTCCGACGACCGCATCGAGGAGGCGGCCGCCGAGCGGGAGCGCACCGCGGGGGAGGCCTCGGCGGCGCGCGCCCGCGAGACGGAGGCGCGGCTGACCCTGCGCACGAGCGAGGAGCGGGCGCGTGCCCTCGCAGGCCGTGCGCAGTCCCTCGAGCGCGCGGCCGCGGTGGAGCGTCAGGCCCGGGAGCGGGCGGCCCAGCGGGCGCGCGAGCGGGCGGTGCAGGCCCGGCGGGCCGAGGCCGTCCGGGCTGGGGCGGACCACGCGCTGGCCCTCCTCGAGGAGTCGCTGCGGCGGGCGACGCAGGAGCGTCAGGCCGTGGAGGCCGCGCAGGGTGAGCGGGAGGTGCAGGTCCGCGCCGTCCGCGCGGAGGTGGACCGATGGGCGGCGGAGCTCGCGGAGCTCACCGACGTCGCGCACCGGGACGAGGTCGCGCGGGCCCAGCAGCGGCTGCGGGTCGAGCAGCTCCAGGACCGTGCGGTGCAGGACCTGGGGCTGGACCCGCAGGTGCTGCTCGAGGAGTTCGGGCCGCACGTCCCCGTGCCGGTGTGGGGCGAGCGTGCCGACGCGCTCCGGGCCGCGCAGGAGGCCGGCGGCGACGGGACCGCCGACGGCGGCCCGCCCTCGACCGTCCCCTTCGCGCGCGCGGAGCAGGAGAAGCGCCTGCGGGCCGCCGAGCGCGCCCTGTCGCTCCTGGGCCGGGTCAACCCGCTGGCGCTGGAGGAGTTCGCCGCGCTGGAGGAGCGCCACACCTTCCTGTCCACCCAGCTCGCCGACCTGAAGAAGTCGCGGACGGACCTGCTGCAGATCGTCAAGGAGATCGACGAGCGCGTCGAGCAGGTCTTCGCCGAGGCGTACCGCGACACGGCGGTGCAGTTCGAGCGCGTCTTCGCCCGGCTCTTCCCCGGCGGCGAGGGTCGGCTGGTCCTCACCGAGCCCGGCGACATGCTCACCACCGGCATCGAGGTCGAGGCGCGTCCCGCCGGCAAGAAGGTCAAGCGCCTGTCGCTGCTGTCCGGCGGCGAGCGCTCGCTGACGGCGGTGGCGCTGCTCGTGGCCATCTTCAAGGCGCGGCCGAGCCCGTTCTACGTCATGGACGAGGTCGAGGCGGCCCTCGACGACGCGAACCTGGGGCGGTTGCTCGACATCTTCACCGAGCTCCAGCAGGACTCCCAGCTCATCGTCGTCACGCACCAGAAGCGGACGATGGAGATCGCCGACGCGCTCTACGGCGTGACGATGCGCGGTGACGGCGTCACGACGGTCGTCAGCCAGCGGCTCCGCGAGGACGCCCGGCCCTGACCGCGCGGCGTCGACCGGAGCGGCGCCCGGCGGCACCACGGGGACGCCCACGTGTGGAGATCATGTGGTGATCCTCACGTCCCGGCCCCGGCGACCCCGGGCCGTCACCGGTCCGGGTGATACTCACAGACATGGGATCTGTCGTCATGCCTGTCCTCGTCGCCCTGGCCGTCGCTCTCGTCGTCCTGATGCTCAGCGCGGTCGCGTCGTCGGGCCGGCCGGTGCGCGGCGTCCTGGCCGACGGCAGGGACGCCCTGCGCGGCGGCCTCGCCCAGGTCCGCGCGACGGCCACTCAGTCCCAGGACGCGCGTCCCCCCTCGCACCCGGCAGCCGCGGCCTGGGGGTACGACGAGGAGGACGAGGGCTCGGTGACCGACCTGTTCACGGTCGGGCGTCCGGTGCAGGACGGCTATGTCCGCGTCGACGGGCTCGCCGACGCCCTGGAGAAGGCGCAGGGCGTCGTCGTCAGCGGCGTGCAGCAGGTCCAGCACCGCGTCCGCCGCTGAGCCCGGCCGGGTCCGGGGCCTGCGCCGCCGGACCCGGGCCGCCGCGGGTCGAGGACTCGCGCCGACCCTGAGAGACTGCCCAGCGTGAACGACCTCACCGATCTCCTCGTCTACGGCCTGCCCGCGCTCCTCGTCGTCGGTCTCGGCGTCGTCGGTCTGCGGGCACGCCGCGGCCGCGCCCCCGAGCAGCCCGCCGCCACGACCCCCGAGACCGTCGAGCAGGCGCCGACGGCCGACGGCAGCGCCCCCACCGCCACGGTGGAGGTGCCGACCGACGAGGCGGTGGTCGCCGAACCCGTCGCACCGGCGGTCGAGGCGCCGGAGCCCGTCGCGGGCCGCCTGGTGCGCCTGCGCGAGCGGCTGGCCCGGTCCGGCTCGCCGCTGGGGACCCGCCTGCTGCAGGTCCTGTCCCGCGACCACCTCTCCGAGGACGACTGGGACGAGATCGAGGAGACCCTGCTCCTCGCCGACGTCGGCGCCGGTCCCACCACCGAGCTCGTCGACCGGTTGCGCGAGCGCGTGCGGGTGCTCGGGGTCCGGGAGCCGGGAGCGGTGCGCGCCATGCTGCGCGAGCAGCTCCTGGAGCTGGTCGAGCCCGCGCTGGACCGCACGCTGCGCACGGACCCCGGGGTCGCCGACGACGGGACGCCGCACCCCGCCGTGGTCCTCGTCGTCGGTGTCAACGGCACGGGGAAGACGACGACCGTGGGCAAGCTCGCCCGGGTGCTCGTGGCCGACGGGCGATCGGTCGTGCTCGGGGCGGCGGACACGTTCCGCGCGGCGGCTGCCGACCAGCTGCAGACGTGGGGCGCCCGCGTCGGCGTGCCGACGGTCCGCTCGGACAAGGACGGCGGCGACCCGGCGGCCGTGGCGTTCGACGCCGTGCGGCGCGCGGCGGACGAGGGTGCCGACGTCGTCCTGGTCGACACCGCCGGTCGCCTGCAGAACAAGGCGGGCCTCATGGACGAGCTGGGGAAGATCACACGCGTCCTTCAGCGTCGCGCCCCGATCGCCGAGGTCCTCCTCGTGCTCGACGCGACGACCGGCCAGAACGGGCTCAACCAGGCCCGCGTGTTCGGCGAGGTCGCCGGCGTGACCGGGATCGTGCTGACCAAGCTCGACGGGACCGCCAAGGGCGGGATCGTCGTGGCGGTGCAGCGCGAGCTCGGCGTCCCGGTCAAGCTCGTCGGTCTCGGCGAGGGCCCGGACGACCTCGCACCCTTCGAGCCCGAGGCCTTCGTCGACGGGCTCCTCCAGGACTGAGCGGGGGCGAGGACGCACCCGGCGCCGCCCGCCGATGCCGCGTGCCGTCCACCTCCCGGACCTCGTCCTCCGGCTCGTGAAACGCAACGTTCACACGGCGGGGTGCTTCGTCACCGCGCCGTAACGATCGAGGCAGTCGCGGGAAACAGCGCCTCGGGACAGTTGCACCCGGACCAGCCGCCCGGCTGGCGAGGGGAGAGACAACATGGAACTCGATGCGGGCCTGACCGCATGGATGCTCGTGTCGGCATCACTCGTGCTCCTGATGACGCCGGGTCTGGCGTTGTTCTACGGCGGCATGGTGCGCGGCAAGTCGGTGCTCAACATGATGATGATGAGCTTCGGCGCGATGGGTGTCGTCGGCGTCGTCTACGTCCTGTGGGGCTGGTCGATGTCGTACGGCACGCAGAGCGTCGGTGGCTTGTTCGCCAACCCGCTGGAGCAGTTCGGCCTCGGCGGCGGTGAGGTCTTCGCCGAGGACGGCACCGCCGTCATCGCCGACGGTCTTCCGGTCATCGTCGACGTCGGCTTCCAGGCCACGTTCGCCATCATCACCGTCGCGCTCATCTCCGGTGCGATCGCCGACCGGGCGAAGTTCGGGACCTGGATGGTGTTCACCGCTCTGTGGGTGACGCTCGCCTTCTTCCCCATGGCCCACATGGTCTGGGGTGGCGGCCTGCTCAGCGACGAGGGACCGTTCGCGAGCATCGCGGAGCCGGTCGACTTCGCCGGCGGCACGGTGGTCCACATCAACGCGGGGATGGCGGCCCTGGTGCTGGCGCTCGTCGTCGGCAGGCGCAAGGGCTTCGGCAAGGAGCCCATGCGTCCGCACAACCTGCCGCTCGTCATGCTGGGCGCCGCCCTGCTGTGGTTCGGCTGGTTCGGCTTCAACGCGGGCTCCGCCTACGGCGCGGACGGCCTGGCGGGCCTGGCCTGGGTCAACACCTCGACCGCCGCGTCGGCCGGCATCCTCGGCTGGCTCATCACGGAGAAGATCCGCGACGGTCACGCCACCTCCCTGGGCGCTGCGTCGGGTGTCGTCGCCGGTCTCGTGGCGATCACCCCGGCGGCCGGTGCGCTGAGCCCGGTCGGCGCTGCCGCCCTGGGTCTCGTCGCCGGTGCGGTCTCCGCGCTGGCGGTCGGCCTGAAGTACCGCTTCGGCTACGACGACTCGCTCGACGTCGTCGGCGTCCACCTCGTCGCGGGTCTCGTCGGCACCGTCCTCATCGGCTTCCTCGCCACGGACGGCGGCCTGTTCTACGGCGGCAGCGTGAACCTGCTGGTCGTCCAGGCTCTCATCGCCCTCGTCGCGATGGTCCTGTCCGGCGCGGTCACGCTCGTCATCGCCCTGGCGCTCAAGGCCACGATGGGCTGGCGGGTCAGCGAGGACGCCGAGGTCGGCGGCATCGACCTCGCCGTCCACGGCGAGGGAGCGTACGAGACCATCGGGGGGCGCGTCGTCGACAGCCGGACGAGCCTGCCGACGGCGCCCGCGGCGCCGGCCCCGGCGACCCGCACCACGACGGAGGTGAAGTGATGACCAAGCTGGTCACCGGAATCATCCAGCCGCACCGGCTGGACGACGTGAAGTCCGCCCTGGAGGCCTTCGGCGTCCGCGGCATGACGGTCAGCGAGGCGAGCGGCTACGGCCGTCAGCGGGGCCACACCGAGGTCTACCGCGGCGCGGAGTACACCGTGGACCTCGTGCCGAAGGTCCGGATCGAGGTCCTGGTCGCCGACGAGGACGCCCCCAGCGTCACCAAGGTGATCGTCGGCGCGGCGCAGACCGGCAAGATCGGTGACGGGAAGGTCTGGGTGGTCCCGGTCGAGGACGTCGCCCGGGTCCGCACCGGCGAGCACGGCATCGACGCCCTCTGACCGCGTCATGACCGCACCGGAGCCCGGCGCGGTCGACGGTCGGCACGTCCCGGAGGCCCTGCGCCCCCCTGCGGGGGTGTGGGGCCTCCGGGCTGACCGCCTCGACCTCGCCGGTCGCATGCTCGGGCCGGAGGCCGACGGCGTCGTCCGGCGGTCGACCCTGGCGGGGCTCGTCGGGGCCCGCCTCGCCGGCCTGTGGGAGGACGTCGCAACCGACCTGCGTCTGCGCGACGGGATCGCCCTCGGCGCCGTCGGCAGCCTGGGCCGTCAGGACGCCTCGCCGGCCTCCGACCTCGACCTCCTGCTCGTCCACGACGGGCGCAGCCACGACGCGGCCACGGTCGCGGCCGTCGCGGAGCGGCTGTGGTACCCGATCTGGGACGCGGGCCTGGACCTGGACCACTCCGTCCGCTCGCTGGCCCAGTGCCGGCAGGTCGCCTCGGCCAACCTCCC